>JBLHFL010000240.1:0-3005 GCA_047618105.1 Granulosicoccus sp. | reverse complement strand
ACGCGCTGTAGTAGCTGTTGAATAAAGCGTCGGTTGCTGGAGTTTTGAACGGTGGTGGCCTCGCGTGACTGTTCCAGAGCCGTTAAGCGCAATTTCAGTTCATGATTGCTGGTGAGGAAGCTCCAGACCAGTTCCGACACTCGCCTGGCCGTACTGACCAAATAGAGGTACATGCCAATAAAACCCAAACCAATTATCAGATTTACAACGTTTTGTTCGAGAAACAGGAAGTAGATACTCACCGGGGCTAAAAGCATCAGGAGATAAATACTGACCGTACGACCGTACAGGGAGTAGACGAAAGTTCCGCCAGCGGCAATGGCTGAGGTGTAGAGGATACCCAGCATCATAATGGGGTCATCATGGCTCTGCGTCAGGCGATAGACCAGATAAACGGACCAGGTGCCGGCGTGCAAAAAACCGGACAGAATAAACACATCTCGCCAATGAGCAGGTCCCTTCGCATACCAACTCTCAAATTGGGCAATCATCACGAAGCGCCAGGCCGCCATCACCACCAGTAATAGGCCGAAAATATACACCAACTTCGGCGCGGGTCCATTTTGCAGCAGATGCCACTCAATTATGATAAATAATACAAAGTGCAGCAATGCGCTAGGAAGCCCCTGACGGCTAAGGGTTTGATCGATACGTTTTAAATTGGCTCGATCTTTTTGAGCTTTGTGACGGGGGCGAAAAAAGAAACTCATACGGACGTCATCTGATAGAGAAAACAGCGCAACTATACCCGTATCTTGGATCATACCCAAGGCATTAGCGTGTTGTTTCTAAACAGTTAAGTAGGTTTGAGAGCGGTCTGGATATACACCGTCATCAGTAAGAAATATGAAGTTTGGAATCACTAGGGGGTTGGTTTAATGCCCTGCCCTTTTTACCCTCGCATTTCTAATCTACGCTTAGCTAATAAGACCAAATATACGAGCAGCTTTGCCATGCGCTATTTATCTTCAGATTTAAATCTCTTTCGCGTCCTGCTGACCATCTATTTGCAAGGTAATTTGACTCGCGCCGGCAAGGTACTGGGCGTTACGCAACCGGCCATTAGCAACGCCTTAGCGCGCTTGCGAACGATGTACGACGACCCGTTGTTTGTGCGTTCAGGCAGTCGAATGCGGCCCACTCAAAAAACCGAACAAATCATCCAGCAGGTCAGTATTGCCTTGGAATTGCTGACCTCAACGTTGATTCCGGATCAGCCCATGCCCCAACCCAAAGACTAGAGGTTGGCGCTTAGGACCAATCAACCGCCCCGCCCGTTTGGGCTTGTCGGGCCCAAACAAGATTCTGCAGGCCTGTCACCCCAAAGCGATCTAGGCCTAAGTCGTGCTGAATTAGAGCTGTTCGGTCAGTTCTGGAAGTGCATCGAACAGATCGGCCACCAAACCGTAGTCGGCTACTTGGAAAATCGGGGCATCTTCATCCTTATTGATCGCAACGATGACTTTACTGTCCTTCATGCCGGCTAGGTGTTGAATTTGCCCAGAGATACCCACGGCGATATAGAGCTCCGGCGCAACGATCTTACCCGTTTGTCCGACCTGCATATCATTGGGCACAAAGCCTTCATCGACCGCGGCACGAGACGCTCCAACCCCGGCACCGAGCTTATCGGCGACCTTGTAGAGCAGTTCGAAGTTCTCGCCGTTCTGCATGCCGCGACCTCCTGAGATCACCACGCGTGCCGCGGTTAGCTCGGGGCGTTCGGAAACAACCAGATCCTCGGAGATAAAACGACTGATACCCTGGTCGGAGGCCGCAGGCAGGTCTTCGATCGGGGCCTGGCCATCGATCGGGCATGGATCAAAGGCGGTACCGCGCACACTGATCACCTTGATTCGGTCCGTCGATTGCACCGTGGCAATGGCATTGCCAGCATAGATCGGACGCTTAAAGGTATCCGGACTGTCGATCGAGATGATCTCCGAAATCTGTTCTACGTCTAGCTTCGCGGCAACCCGAGGGAGGAAGTTCTTGCCCGTGGTTGTGGCAGCAGTCAGGATATGAGTGTATTGATCGGCCACCGACAGCACCAATTCGGCCAAGTTTTCAGCCAAACCGTGGGCGTAATGCTCTGCGTCGCAGTTGAGCACCCGCTCAATGCCACTCAATTGCGCCGCCGCGTCGGCGACGCTCCGACAGCCGTGGCCGGCAACCAATAGATGGACAGGCGCACCGAGCTTGAGCGCCGCGGCAACAACATTGGCGGTCACGGGCGTAAGTTCACTATTATTGTGGTCAGCTATAACTAAAATGCTCATGACACCACCTTCGCTTCATTTTTAAGTTTGTCGACCAGCTCTTGAATCGATTTGACCTTAATGCCGGCTGGGCGTTCCGCTGGCGACTCAACCTTTAGGGTATTGACCGTGCGCGTCGGTTCAACGCCGAAGTCCTCAGGGGTCTTTTTCTCCAGCGGTTTGCGCTTGGCTTTCATAATATCGGGCAGTTTAATGTAACGCGGTTCATTAAGGCGTAAATCGGTGGTGATAATCGCTGGCATCTTAAGCGAGACGGTTTGCGCCCCACCGTCTATATCGCGCGTGACGGTAACCCAATCGCCGTCAATCACAACCTTACTGGCGAAGGTTGCCTGGGCCAAGCCGGCGAGCGCGGCGAGCATTTGCCCGGTCTGATTATTATCGGTGTCGATGGCCTGCTTACCCAAGATCACCAGGCCAGGTTGTTCAAGGGCGACAATCTGCGCCAATATTTTCGCCACCACCAACGAACTGGCGGCCTCTTGCGTGACCACCAAAATGGCCCGATCGGCACCGATTGCGAGCGAGCGGCGCAGCTGCTCTTCGGCTTTGGCCTCACCGATGGACACGACGATCACTTCAGAGGCGAGACCTTGCTCCTTAAGGCGCACAGCCTCTTCAACGGCGATGTCACAGAAGGGATTGATGTCCATTTTGACATTGGCGAGTTCCACATCGGAATGATCCGCCTTGACTCGAACTTTAACGTTGTAATCTACAACGCGT
>JBLHFL010000239.1:0-3041 GCA_047618105.1 Granulosicoccus sp. | reverse complement strand
TCGATCCCCAAAATCGGCGTCGCACGCTACTGCTATTGTGGTGAGGTGCTGCATACCAAGGCGACTCACCTGCTGTCATCGCGCAGTCCGATGCAGATTGGCGCTGAATTGTATGGCTATTCGGGCTTGGACAGCGAAGTTGAAATTGTGTCCCTAATGCTAAGTTCGCTGCAGACGGCCGGTCTGAAGCAGATAACGGTCGATCTGGGTCACGTTGGCATCTACCATGCGTTGGTCGCCGAGACCGATTTGAGTGCAACCCAGCAGACTGAGCTCTATGGCCTATTGCGCCTGCGCGCCTTACCGGAGCTGAGTCTCTGGCTGGCCGCGGTTGATATGGCCGAGCACCATAAGGCCATCTTCCTGAAGTTACCGGCCATGGCCGGCTCGTTAGGCGATTTGGCACTGTGGATCGAAGAGTTTGCCGAGGCGCCTAAGGCCGTTTTATCGGCTTTGCAGACCTTAAAGGCCATTGCCCTGGCAATTCAACAGGCATTTCCTGAGGTGCGAATCCACTTTGACTTGGCCGAATTGCGTAATTTTAACTACCATACCGGCCTGGTTTTCTCTGCTTTTGTGCCTGGCTTCGGCCAGCCAGTGGCGCGCGGGGGTCGCTATGACCATACCGGCGAAGCATTCGGACGCTCTCGTCCGGCCACAGGCTTCTCCAGCGATCTAAAAATACTGGCCGCCTTAGCGGTGAGCAATTGGGCCGAAACGCCCGGTATTTTGGCACCTGCGAGCAATGATGCTGCGCTGGTTGGGGTTATTCGAAGCTTGCGTGCCAAGGGTGAGCGAGTTATTCAATTATTTAGTGAGCAACCCGAGAGCGACGAGCTGGGCTGTGATCGGGTATTGGTGCGGGACAATGGCCAATGGCATATTCAACTGATTTCTCAAAACGGACAAGTTTAACATGGGTAAGAATGTAGTCGTACTGGGCACCCAATGGGGTGATGAAGGCAAAGGCAAGATAGTTGACCTGTTGACTGAAAACGCAGATGCAGTGGTCCGATTCCAGGGTGGCCACAATGCCGGTCATACTATTGTGATTGATGGTAAAAAAACCGCATTACATCTCATACCGTCTGGGGTTATGCGCCCGGGTGTGACGTGTGTCATCGGCAACGGCGTGGTTTTGTCCATCTCAGCCTTGCAGAGTGAAATGGCCATGCTGGAAGAGAAAGGGGTGCCCGTGCGCGAGCGTCTGCGTATTTCTCAGGGTTGCCCACTAATTTTACCGGTTCACGTCGCCCTAGATCAGGCGCGTGAAGCCAAACGCGGCATCAAGAAAATCGGTACCACTGGGCGCGGCATCGGGCCGGCCTATGAAGACAAGGTCAGCCGTCGTGGTGTCCGCCTGGGTGATGTGTTCCAGGCCGGCTTCAAGGAAAAGTTGACCGAGGTGCTGAATTACCACAACTTTATGCTCAAAGAGTACTACGGTGCCGAAACAGTGGATGTCGAACAGTGCATCGCGGACGTTATCGCCGAAGCCGAAAGTATCCTGGATATCACTACCGATACGGTCAGCCTGGTGCACGAGATCCGCGAGCGCAATGGCAACATCATGTTTGAGGGTGCCCAGGGCTCGTTGCTCGATATCGACCACGGCACCTATCCCTATGTGACCTCGTCCAACACCACAGCCGGCGGTGTCGCCACCGGTTCCGGTGTCGGTCCGCTCTATCTAGATCAGATCATGGGCATCACCAAGGCCTATACCACTCGAGTGGGTGCTGGTCCATTCCCGACTGAACTGTTTGACGACAACGGCAAGTATCTGGCCGAGAAGGGTCAGGAAGTGGGTACTACCACCGGCCGGGCTCGACGTTGTGGCTGGTTTGATGCAGTATTGGTCAAGCACAGCATCCGGATTAACTCGATCAATGCTATCTGCCTGACCAAACTCGACGTGCTCGACGGTCTGGATATCGTCAAGGTCTGTGTCGGTTATCAGGATGAAGCAGGACAGGCAGTGGTTTGGCCGGCGTCATCTGAAGCCTTTGATACCGTAACACCCGTCTACGTCGACCTGCCCGGTTGGCATGATTCCACCGTAGGTGCCAAGTCACTGGCCGATTTACCGAAGAATGCCCGTGACTACATCGAATACATCGAAAAGGCTATCGGCGCCCGAATCGATATAGTGTCCACTGGACCCGATCGAGTTGAAACTATCGTGTTAAAGCACTCCTTCGAACTCTGAGACACCACACTAGCGCGGGATAGGTCGCTAAAAGAACGCAGTTGCACAATGCAGCTGCGTTCTCGTTTTCCTTCCGATGAAGTCTTTCCTACAAATTGAGTCCATCTCCCGTTATACTAATTTTTCTAAAATAACAATGAAATATGGATATTGTGAAAAAAAATAACTCTACGTTAGACCCTCACCTAGAACGTGAGGCGGAAAAATACGATAACCCAATTCCCAGTCGTGAATTTATTGGTGAGCACCTTGCCCAACGCAAAGGTCCCGCAAGCCATCCGGAATTGTGTTTTGAATTGTCCCTAGTAACTGAAGACGATGTTGAAGCTTTGCGCCGGCGTTTGCTCGCCATGGTCCGAGATGGCCAATTACTCTGTTCACGCAGTGGTGCCTTCGGCCTAATCGACAAGATGGATCTAATCCGCGGACGTGTGCAAGGCCATCGCGATGGCTTTGGCTTTCTGATCCCGGAGCAGGGCGGTGATGATTTTGTGCTCAATAACCGCCAGATGCGTTGTTGTTTTGATGGCGACATCGTACTAGCCCGTAAAGGCGACAAAGACCAACGTGGCCGAGTTGAGGCGATCATCACCGAGGTGATTGAACGCCGCACGCCTGAGTTGGTTGGTCGATTTCGCTGGGAAGGCGACTTTGGTTTCGTTACCCCGGAAAATAAGCGCATTAGTCAAAATGTGCTGATCCCAGCCAAGGATGTTGCCGACGCTAAAGATGGCGACATCGTTCTGGTTGAGATTGTTGAACAACCTGAATTCCGCAAACAGCCGATTGGTCGCGTTAAAAATGTCTTGGGTGCTCATATGGCGCCCGGCAT
>JBLHFL010000238.1:0-3079 GCA_047618105.1 Granulosicoccus sp. | reverse complement strand
ACACCAGCGCGAGCGCTACCGAAAGGCAATGGCCGATCTGGCCCACAGTTTAAAAACGCCCCTAAGCGTAATGCGCACCCTGTCCGCCGGGGAGCAAAGCAGTCTCAATGAACAGGTCGATCGGATGGACCAAATCGTGCGCTATCAATTACAGCGGGCGGTTATCGATGCCCGTAGCGGTCCGGTTTTGGGCCAGCGCTGCGACCTGCATGGCGTCGTTGTGCGCCTGGCAAGTGCACTGGAAAAGGCCTATCGGAGCGAAGACAAGGTCTTGGATATACCGGAAGTGGCCGCGACCCTATTTGTCGCGATGGACAGTAACGATGTTTTAGAAGTATTGGGCAATCTGATTGAAAACGGTTTTAAATATGGCCGTTCGGTTATTGGTGTTAGCTACGAACAGCGCACTGACAGCCCGAATGTGGTGTGGGTCCATATCGACGACGATGGCCCGGGCCTATCTGAGCTGGCCCGAGCTCAGGTACTGACGCGTGGTAAACGCCTCGACACCCTTCAGCCTGGGCATGGCATTGGTTTGGCTATGGTGAACGATATATTGGCCAGCTATAGGGTCGAACTGCAGATCGCTAACGGTCCCTTAGGCGGGGCCCGCTTTAGTATGGCGCTGCCGATTGCCCGTTAGGCCGTGTTGCCGAGTATTTGCATCCAATAGACCGCATAGCCGATCAGGGTTAAGCCGAGTAGGATCACCAGATGCACCCGCTTCGGATCGCTTCGCCGCCGCGAACGGAACGGGCGCACGCCCAGAGCCAATAGGGTGAACAGGGTGCAAGCGGCCAGCGATAAGGGCAACCAATTGACCCACTGGGCCTGCCAATGGTGGCGAATTTCGATGCCATGGTAGCGTACCATACCGGTATCGAGCTCCGGTGCCGCAACCCAGAACAAGATTTGCAGGCCAAATATCGCCAGCCAACCCAATGTCGCGGCAGCGCGTAATAGAACTTCCAGATAGTCGGTACGTCGACGGCGGCGATCCAACATAAATGCTCCTTATACCACGCGTAATCGGTGGCCATTGTCACTCAGCCAACGGCGGTCTTGGACGTAATTTGGGTGGGCTCGGTGTACCAGCTGCCAAAAGGCGCTGGAATGATTCAGGTGCTCTAGATGACACACCTCATGAGCGACCAGGTAATCAATCACCGATTCCGGCGCCATCATAATTTGCCAGTTGTATTGAATTCGACCCCGGTTAGTACAGTGACCCCACTTGGTCTTGGTTTTGCGCAAACCGATATCAGCCAAGCGCGCACGCAGGCCGAGCTGATCGGCCATATGATGGGTTTTCTTAACCAGCCAGAACTTCGCCTGTTGTTGGTAAAAGTCATTGAGTAGGGGCAATAGCGCGTTATCCGATGTACTTGGTACATTACATCTTAGACCGGCTTCATCAAGTTGCCAACTTGCTCTGACCGCCTCGGCGCGAATCAATTGCACGTTAAAACCCATAAAGGGAATCTGACTCGCCTGACGGTAGTCGACCTGCTGGCGCAGCTGCAGTTCTTGCTGTGCCAAGGTCTTCTCCAGCCAGAGTGTCTTGGTCGCGAGGAAGTCTTGGACAAAATGGTGCGGGGTGCGCCATGGGGCGCGAATTTCGATTTGGCTATCTTTGACATGCAGGGCCATGGTTTTACGCCGACTGTAGGTCAGTTTTATCGGCCGCTCTTGCCAAAAAAGCGTTTCGGTCATTGAATGAGATCGGACTTGGGCAAAAGTGGTTTGGTCAAGGGTGTCAGTAAGGCTTCAAGCCCCTCAGTTCTGATCAACAGTGCCAAGGCCATCAACTTGCCCAACCGGTTGTCGGGAAAACCCTGATTGGCAAACCAGAGTAAATAGGCCTCCGGCAGCTGAATGAGCCGTCGGCCAGCATATTTACCGAAGGGCATAGTGGTGTTGGCAAGTTCGATAAGGCTTTCAGGTTCCAGGTTCATGGCAATCTATACGTCTACTGATAAGAGGGAATGGGTCTATTTTGGCAGAAAATAGGCCCAAGGGGCCAGCCACCTTTTCGCATGGCCGGGCAAGGGCCGTCAAGATTCCCAGGGCCTCTTTTGCTGCCAATAGTCTGTGAACAGCTGCATTGCGCGTTCCAGCGTGGCCCGATCGATGCCGAAATTGAGCCGGGAGTTGTCCGCCTGGCCAAAAAACTTGCCTTCACTGGGCATCAGGCCTGCTTTGATAAAGTGTTGATCGAGTGCTAAGCCCGGTTGGGTGCTCTCGATCCAGGCCAAGAACGTTGCCGGCTGGGGCCGATAGATTAAACCCTCGAGGCGGTTGATGCGGCTATCGATTAAATCCCGATTGCCTTTTAAATGGCTCAGTAATTGATTGTGCCAGTCCTTACAACTGCTAAAGGCGACTTCCGCGGCGATCATGCCCATGAAATTTGGATAGGGCACTAAATCGGCCATGCGCTGCTGCCAGTCGGCGCGCAACCGGGGGTTGGCGATAATGGCAAAGGAGCAGCCCAAACCGGCGACATTGAAGGTTTTGCTGGCTGCCATCAGGGTGATACTGATGTCTTCCAAACCCGCAATGGAACCGGCCGGATAGTGTTGCACGGGATCGAGGATCAGGTCGCAATGTATTTCATCGCTGCACACTAGGACATCATACTGTTGGCATAAGGCCGAAATTTTAGCCAGATCCAGGGCGCTCAGCACCGCGCCATTGGGATTCATCGGATTACAGAGCATAAACAGATGGCAATCTGGGTGCGCCATTTCCGCTTCGAGTTGGGTCCAATCGAGTTGCCAGCCGTCGTTGTGCCAATGCACTGGCAGGGTGACGGTTTGCCCGCCTTGGCGTTCTGCTGCCTGCAGCATCGGCGGATAGTTTGGTGTTTGCACCAGAACTCGCCCACCTTTGGCTAGCAGATCGCAGGCTAGATTAAAGCTGGGTACCACGCCGGGCATCCAGACGATCCAATTGGCCTCAATGGCCCAGTGATATTCCTGTTGGCACCAGTCAACGACCGATTGGTTCAGTGAGGGCCAGGGATGGGTGTAGCCGTAGATTGGATGTCGAGCCCGCTCGCTCAAGGCGTCGACAATGG
>JBLHFL010000237.1:0-3122 GCA_047618105.1 Granulosicoccus sp. | reverse complement strand
TCAGACCATCTATGAATTTCGCGGGTCCAAACCGAGCCTGCTGACCCATGAATTCGACCGGGTCTTTGGTGCGGTAACCGATTATCGCCTGAGCCATACCTTTCGTTTTAGCGATGCGCTGAGCCTCTTGGCCAATCAGGTGATTGCCGGCAACTATGCCGATTCGGCCGAGCGGACCCAGTGCATTTCCCATAGCTCGACCGGGCCCACCCGGGTGACCCAGTTGCCAACCGCCGATAGCGCGGCCGGTGCACTGCAGACGATCCAGGCCTGGGCGGCGAGCCGGCCGCTGTCGGATATTGCGGTGATCAATCGACTTTGGGCCAACAGCGCGCGGATTGAGTTGGCACTGCTGGCCCAGGCCATTCCCTACCATATGGATAATCAACAGACCGTGCTGGAGCGCTATGAACTGCGGCCGTTCCGGGTTCTGCTGCAGATCGCCGCGGGCCAGGTCGCGAGCTGGGATGAGCGCACGCGCAGCCAGGCCTGGCAAAGCCTGTTGACCCAGCCCTACCTGAAAATCAAGAAAGCGACGGTGGATCAACTGATTCAGCGCTTGGCTGACACCACCGAGCACTGGGGCCGAAGCCTGCGCAATGCCATTCCGGAGAGTCTGTCGACCTATCAGTCGGCCGCCCTATTCGAGCGCGCGCGCTGGATCGAGAAGGCTGAGCGGGCAGAAGGCGCGGCCTTTCCGGTGGTGCATGGCTGGATTCAACAAACGGATTATTTGGCGGCGCTCAAGGACAATGCCTTTTCGGCCGCGCAGGTTGAAGACCAGGTGGCGACGGTTAAGGCATTTGCGCAGTTTGTACGCCAGGCGAAGTGGACGCTGCGCGATGGGGCCGATCAGCTGGCCGAGCTGGTCGAGCGCAAGACGCCGAGCCATGTCGATGCCTTACTGATCACCTCGATTCACAAGGCCAAGGGCCGAGAGTGGCCCTGTGTGATCATTCCCGAGGTTAATGACCGGTTCTTTCCCTATCAGCCCGACGGTGAGTTGACCCTGGCGAGCAGTGCGGCCAGCGAACGGCGCTTACTCTATGTTGGCCTAACCCGGGCGCAGCAGGAACTGGTCTTGCTGACGCCGGTTCCGGAGTCCGCCGAGCTGGCGTCGGCCCTTATGCCCGCGGCCTATGTCGAGGGCCTAGAGGCCTTTGTGGCGCATCTAGCTGAGCCGGTCGGCGAGTTAGCCTTGCCCAGTGGCATGCATCGGGCCAGTGTCGAACATTATGGCCGGGTCAAGGGTCTCGAGCCGGTAAACTGGCGGGCACGGGACAGCCAAGATTTGACCGCGGCCACAGTGGAGCATCCAACTCTCGGGGTCGGTCGCGTCCTAGAAGATAGTGACGCCAAGTTATCGATTCAGTTTCGCCAAGAGAACCAGGCGCGCAGCTTTAAGCGCGACATCGTGCTGCCCCTGCTGACTGTCTTGGCTGACTAGTGCCGCGCCGGAGCCACTTGTTCGACGAGTTAGCTGAGCAAGGCTGCGTTTATTGGCGGGACAGCGCCAGCCCTAGCGCAACGTCATCATCAATAGAGCAAAAAAAACCAGCATACCCCCACCAAGAATAGCCAAGGCAAGAATTTGACGGCGCGCCATTTGCTGCTTTAAGACAATATTTTTATTGAGCATCGGATTCGGTCCTGAACGAGGCCTAAAAACTGCCCGTTCCCGCATCTGGCAACACGTAAGTTGCGCATAACAGGTTAGGGAGCAGGTTGTCGGCGTTGACGGCTAGCAAACAGGATGCAAAGGCCAGAACAGGAAAGACTATCAATATTCTTTATTTTAAATGTCGAATCGATCCCAAAAATAGTATGGGCGCACAGGTTCACAGTCTAGCTGTTAAGCAGTTCCACCTATTATGTCTACTGAGTCCTGCCGATTTGTGATCCGATTCACAACAACTCAGGCCTTGAGCAGATCGTATGCCTCCCGGATCTTCTGCGTTTTTTCAGTCGCCAATTTCATCATTTCCTCTGGCAGACCTTTGGACACCAACTTATCGGGATGATGCTGGCTCATGAGCCGGCGATAGGCCTTTTTGATATCCGCTTGGGAATGCTGCGGCGTGACTTCGAGAATGGCGTAGGCTGCTGCTTTGCTGGCGACCGAGCCGGTTGCGCGATTGCCGCTCTGATGCTGGCCACCGTCATAGTGGCCATCGCCTAAGCCCATGCTGAATTGAACTAGGGCTTCGATCTGGCGAAAAACCGATTCGTGAAAACCCAACATCTGGCAAAGTTTTAATAGTAACTGTTCTTCGGCCGGGTGTAGATCGCCATCGGCATAGGCGGCCTGGACCTGCAGTTCGATAAACATGCGCATCAGATTGGCACGTCGATGACACTCTTGACGAAATTGCAGCATCACCTCTTCGAGAGGAAAGTCGTCCTGCTTGCCCTTGATAAACAGCCGCATAGCGGCTTGACGCATCTCAGGGCTTAAATTCATCTTGTCCATCACGGTTTCGGCCAGCGATATCTCATCGGATGAGACCTTGCCATCGGCTTTCGCGACGGCGCCCATGACCGAAAAGGTGGCCGTAAAGAAGGCCATCTGCACCCGCTCTTGATCGCCCGGCGATAGCTTTCCTCCGATAGTACGGGCTGCGGTATCGATGTTATGGCCCAGTGCCATACCGAACATGGCGCCCAGCGGACCGCCGAGGAAGAATCCAAAGGTACCGCCGACTAATTTGCCCCACCAACTCATGGTTAATCCTTACTTTCAATTATTGTGCATTCAATTCATTTGGCTGGCGGCTTATGGAGCCAGGCTGCTGTGACGATACGCGCCGAACTTAGCAGTCGCCATCTTTGGTTAGTAAATTACCATATTGAGTTGGTCGGCGATCCCGGAATAGGCCCCATTCCTGCCGCAATCGATCGACCGCATCCAGGTCAAAGGTATGGCACGCCACGCCCGTCTCAGTCTTCGACAGCTCTTGTACCAAAGCGCCGGTTGGGTCGCTGATAAAGGACGAGCCATAAAAGGTAATGGCGGAGCGCTCGATAATTTCTTCCCCGACCCGATTGCTGGCCAACACCGGAATGACATTAGCCGCCGCATGACCCTGCTGGGTGCGTTGCCAGTGGCCACTGGAATCGATACT
>JBLHFL010000236.1:0-3128 GCA_047618105.1 Granulosicoccus sp. | reverse complement strand
GATGATCGCACTCGATACCGGCTATGTTTGGGGCAATCATATGACCTTGATGAACCTGGATACTCAGGTTCGCTTTTGTTGCGACAACGAGGGGTTGGTGAGCCAGTTCGATGAACTGGCTTTTGCAGCTAAGTTCTGAGCCGGTCGTGACTACCAGGCCATGACCAGATCATCCACCTGTAGATTGAGTCGTTCTGAATCGATGGCCAGCTCTGCCACGGCGTAGTAAGGCTGAACCTGTTTGACCTCGGCGACTAGCCGGGTATCACTGATTTGCCAAAAGCTATCGCCTTGACGATCGAATTTCTGGCTGGTGCGGTAGACCGATAGAAAGTCCCCCGGCCGCAGTCCGCTCTCAGCCCCGCTGGAGACAAAAATACGTTTGCCGTCGACTTGCGCAATGGTCGCCATAAAGGGCTGACACTGAATGTTGGCCTGCAGATCGGTGACCGCTCGATCCAACAACAGCCGAACCTCTTGACCGTAGTCGGTGGCGAAGAACCTACCCGTGCCAAAGCCGACGATGCTGTTGTTTTTTTCATTCCACAAACCGTAGGTCCGGTACCGGCTTTGGAACACCAATGCCCCGGAATAGCCGTCGTGAACGTACAGGTCAAAGACAAAATGACGGGTACGTTTCGCCTTAGTAATGCCAACCTTCTTGAGCCAACGGTCCCAATTATTGGCGCGTGGGGCGTCAGGATTTTCCATGGCCATATCACGGATTACGCCGGATACCACAAACTGTACGCCGAGATCTTTAGCCGCCGTTACGGCACGGGTAAGGGTCATGCGCGGAGATATTTGGGTCGGGGCATTGGGCGTATTGGGGTAAAGGGTCATATAGTTCGCACTCAGCGCACGCAAGCCCTGACGACTGTTGATGTCGTTCACCAGCAAAGCTGGTAGGGAGCGATCGACCGAGCCCAGATGCCCAAGCGTGGAATGTTGTGGGTTTTCCATGGCAAAGCCGGTAATACCAACCGATTTATAATACTGATTGGCCATCACATTGGCGCAAATCTTATCTGGTGCAACCCGAGCCATAATATTGACCCGGTAGTAATCGCCGTCCCGACCTTCCGTAATAACCTGTATATCGGTCACCTTGGCGGCCGAATGGATGCGCAGGTGATCCACCGTAAGGTTGCCGTTTTCCATCACCTGGGTACTTTGGATATTGGCGCTGACCTGCATCGAAGCATTTTCGATGGCGTTACGCATCGCCCGAACCCGAGCGCTATTGATATCGTCGTACTCGATCTCGGCCACGCCGTTGGCATCAATAGGCACCAGCGCTCTTTCTTCGGCCCAGACCCAGCCCTGGCAAAGCGCCAAGGCCATCAGGAGGGCTGTGAATTTAGTCAGATTGAGCATAACAAACCTCCTAAGGATTGCTTATTCAATGAAGTATAGACCCGAGCTAGCGGCGCCTACGCCCTGTGAGGCGGGGCTACCATTACGCGCCAAGGCATCAAGATCGTGTACCGCATCAGAGGCACAGCCGGTATTGCGCTTGCCGGTGCTCTGACTGGCCAAACAGTTACGGAAGCCCTGGTCAATAATCATTTCGACCATGGTTTCATAGCTGCCATCGGCCATCATGTCCTGATACACCACCTTGGCGCCGAGGATGTTGGCATCGACAAAGGCCCGGAATTGGTCATTCTGCACAACCAAATTCTCGACCGTCGAACTACCAATAATTTGCGTGCCGTATACGCGTTCCGCCAGCGTACGATAAGCATCGAGTTTAGAGCCGCGCATCGCCATCAACCGCTTCTGCACATCGGTTAAACCGCGCGCCGTTGGATTGATTGCCGCGTATCCGGTGGCACGCAAGACCATTGGTTCCATCGGTGGCAGCTTTTCATTGATCTGCTTAACCTGGGAGACGATTTCGTCCACTTTTTTCTGCTTGCTCGAAGACAACAGACTGCAGCTGCTGGTAAAGGCCAGTACGATAAGGCCAATGATCAAATTTCGAATAGTCATGCTGAACTCCATCCCGATGTTGCTGAATTGCGCTATTGCATCTGTTATCGGCGCTTCGAAACAAAGCCTTAGGCTTATTTTGATACCTTCACGACGGTAACAATCGGAGATGAAAAACCGGTATATGGCCCGAAAACGCCTAAGGAAGGGTGAAAGAAGGGTGAAAGTTAAGCGACTTTTGGCCAAAACTGCACCATACTGACTTAAAGCTGACGTTATTGTCATTTTCAATAACTATTCTCTTATTCGATTCGGTTAGATGACTGCGCTTGGTTTATTCACTTTAATTAGAAATTGGACTGTATTTATGAAAAAAACACTGCTCTGTGTCTCCGTGATGATGGCCGGGTCGGCCTTTGCGACCCCCTTTACCGGCAACAGCGCCGCATCTAACGCGATGGGCAATACCGGTGTGGCGTCCGCACCCGCACAGGACGCCTTTCAATTTAATCCAGCCCTGTTGGCGGACTATGACGACAGCGTTGGTTTCAGCCTGACCTTACCGTCGGTCAAAGTTTTTATCGATGATTCCGAAGGTCTAATAGAGAATGGTTGGGACTTTGTCTCCGGCGACGCTTGGGCTGATTTCCAAAATATCGATGCAGATGCTTTTAATGCGGCTATTTCTGGCGATGGCGCCACAGTATTGTCTATGGCAGACGTGCTGGCCAATATCACTACCGATATTAACAGTATTTCCACGGCGATCACTGCCATTACGACAGCAACCGATGCCGGCAACGCACCCAGCGATGCACAGACCACTGCCTTGACCGATGCCTCTATTAGCCTATCGACCAACGCCTTATCATTGGATACCAAAACCGGCGTGGCCGATACTCAGGCGACGACCCTGACCACCGCCGTCACCGGCGTCCTCGATGGCCTATTGGGCTTTAACGACAGTCCCCTGCAACTCGGGTTGGGTTTTGATGTCCTCAATGTGGCCCTACCGAGTCAAACACTGGGCATGGCCCTGAGCATTTCGACCACTACCACCGTGGGCGTCAATATTGGCATCTCCGATACCGATTTTGAACCAGTAGAGGGCATGGCAGCCGATCTGACGGGCATCACCACGACGGCTAAGGCCCTGACCGTGTCAATCAACGCGCTAGCTGCGGCGAACCTGG
>JBLHFL010000235.1:0-3136 GCA_047618105.1 Granulosicoccus sp. | reverse complement strand
TTTGTACGGGTTGCCCTGCGCATCATGGCCGAGCATCGGTAAGATTTCGGCGCTAAAATCCCCCGCCAGTGTGGCTTGTTGGGCGCGTTGATGGGAGCGATAGCCAAAGGCGTCCTGTTGTTCGCGCGAGATGCCATGCATTTTCGCTAACAGCTCTGCGGTTAAGCCCATCATGCCGGCAGCTTTGGCGGCCCCTTTGGACAGTGCCGGGTTGGCATCGACGCCATGCATCATGCTGACATGACCCATATGTTCGACGCCGCCGATCAGGTAAATATCACCATTATCGGATTGAATATTGGCCGTCGCTATATGCAGGGCCGACATCGAAGAGCCGCATAGACGGGAAATGGTTTGCGCCGTCGTGGTGTGCGGGATACGCGTTAACAACTGCATCATCCGCGCGACGTTCCAGCCCTGTTCCAGGGTCTGATTGACGCAACCCCAGATAATATCGTCAATTTCCGCCGGATCGAGCGCTGTGTTGCGTGCCAGCAGGCCATTAACCAGATCCGCGCTCAGACTTTCGGCCCGGGTAAAGCGAAAACTGCCGCCCTTGCTGCGACCCATGGGAGTACGGGCAAAGTCTACGATTACTGCATCATTGTCTTGAAGTTTCATGTTGACCGTCTCCTATTGGGTGTAAAATGTTTGATTATTGGCTGCCATGTCGCGCAGTTTTTGGGTCGGCTCATAAAGCTTGCCGAGATCCTGGTAGCGGTCACACAGAGCCACAAAGGCCGCCGCGCCTAGATCATCGACATACTTCAGGGCACCGCCACGGAAGGGTGGAAAACCAAGGCCATAGATCAGCCCCAGATCGGCCTCGGCCGCGCTGTCGACGATGCCATCCTCGAGGCAGCGAATGGTCTCCAGGCACATGGGTAGCATCAGGCGATGAATGATGTCGTCATCGCTCAGCTCCCGCTGGTCCAAACGCACCGTAGCGACCAGCTCATGTGCGCTCGGATCGGACGTCTTTTTCAGCTTGCCCTTTTTATCGAGCGCGTATTGATAAAACCCGCTGCCATTTTTCTGACCATAGCGTTCGGCCTCGAACATCACATCCATCGCAGTGCGATAATCCTGCTGCATGCGATCCGGGAAGCCCTCCGCCATCACTGCCTGGGCATGGACACCGGTATCGATACCAACCACGTCCATTAGATAGGCCGGACCCATCGGCCAGCCGAAGCGTTCCATCAGCTTATCGACCCGTTCAAAGTCGGCGCCGTCACGCAATAGACCGGCAAAACCACCAAAATAGGGAAAGAGGATTCGATTCACCAAGAAACCCGGGCAATCATTGACGACAATCGGGGTTTTGCCCATTTTCTGGGCATAGGCCACCACGGTTGCGATGGTTTCTTCGGAAGTTTTTTCACCCCGAATCACTTCCACCAGCGGCATCCGATTGACCGGATTGAAAAAGTGCATGCCGCAGAAGTCTTCCGGTCGGGTTAAGGCGGTGGCTAAATCAGTGATCGAGATGGTTGAAGTATTAGAGGTCAAAACAGCACCGGGACGCAGATGCGTTTCGGCCTCGGCTAAAACCGTCTTCTTGACCCGGACATTTTCCACGACCGCCTCAACGCAAACATCCACCTGGTTAAAATCGCCATAGCTCAGGGTCGGTCTTATGCGCGTTAGCGTCTGGGCGACACCGCGCACGTCCAGGCGTTTGCGCTCCACCGCGGCGAGTAAAATATTGCTGGCTTCATCGAGCCCCAATTGCAGCCCGGCTTCATTGATGTCCTTCATCAGGATAGGTGTGCCCTTGTAAGCACTCTGGTAGGCGATACCGCCGCCCATAATACCGGCACCTAGCACCGCGGCCTGTTTAACGTCGCGCGCGGCCTTGGCGTGCTGTTTGGCGATTTTCTTGATTTTTTGATCATTTAAAAACAATCCAATGAGGTTTTTCGCCACCGCCGTCTTGGCCATCTTGGCAAAACCCTTAGCTTCAATAGCCAGCGCCTTATCACGCTCGAAACCGGCGTGTTTTTGCATGGTTTTAATCGCCTCAACCGGGGCCGGATAGTGCTTACCGGCCTTGGCCGCGACAAAGCCTTTAGCGGTTTCAAACACCATCATGCTTTCGATCGGATTGAGCTGTAATTTGCCCTGTTTCGCTTGACGCCGCTGCACGTAGTCCAATTCACCACTGGCTACCCGATGCAACAGAACCAGAGCCTCGGCCTTGACCTGCTCGTGCTCAATGACCGCATCGACCGCACCATCGCTGAGTGCGGCGGTAGCATTTTTTTCAGAACCTGAAGCGATCCATTCGATGGCATTATCGGCGCCTATCAGGCGCGACAGGCGCACCGTGCCGCCAAAACCGGGAAACAGACCAAGCTTGACCTCCGGTAGGCCAACCTTGGCCTGAGTGGACATCAGACGATAATCACAGGCTAAGGCCATCTCCATGCCGCCGCCTAGGCAGATGCCATTGATCGCGACGACGGTTGGGAATGGCAAATCCTCAAAAGCGCTAAAGATCGCATTGGCCTTGAGCACGTCGACAATAATGCCCGCTTCATCCTGTTCAAACCACTGTTGGAATTCGTTGATGTCGGCGCCGACGATAAAGCTCTGTTTTGCACTGGTCACCAACAATCCCTTCAGCTTTGCCGCGCGCATTTGCTCGGTCGCGGCACTCAGTTCGGCCAGGGTAAGTTGATCGAACTTGTTGACCGACTCGCCGGCCAGATCAAAGACTAGCTCGGCTAAATCCCCGGCGAGCGAGGTCACTGTTATGTTCTTGCCCTGGTAGATCATATGTTGTCTCCATTAGTATTTTGCCACGAACCGGCCTAGTAATGTGTCGTGATCTAGTAGTTTGGCTCACCAATGGCATTGCTGCTCGGCAATAAATGCGCAAAACGACCTTATCAAACGAAAGTTTCAAACGCTTGTTTGATTTCTCAAATACAATAGTCTTACGGCGCCATATGTCAACCAATGAACGGTCTAGATATCATCGAAGGATACCGGGATGCGGAAGGACAGTTCGGCCCGGATGGGCCTTAGGCGGCGCCGACTAGTTTCTGCTGGGCCATCAGGGTGATTTCAGCTAAGACCCACTTCAAGCGTTCAAAGCTTAGCTCTGGGTCGCGTTCGTCCCAACTTAAAC
>JBLHFL010000234.1:0-3171 GCA_047618105.1 Granulosicoccus sp. | reverse complement strand
GTGACCGTCGACTGCTCCGAAAGTGAGCTCGGCTCGAGCCCGTCATCGGTGTAATAGACCCGATATTCATCGGTATTGGCGGTAGCATCCCAACGCACGATCGCCTGGCCATTACCCGCTATGGCCACGGCATTAATCGGTGTGCTTGGGGGCAGTTCGACCGGACGTGGCTCAACGCTAACATGCCAGTCGGAGCCACCATTGGTGTCCCAGCTGCCGTCCGTAGTGTTGTTGAACACAAAGTCAAATTGACTGGCGGCTGCGGGTAGGGTCAGAGTGCCTTCATAGGCAAAGGTTTCTGGATTATAGACCAGCGCTTCGTCGCCCATCGACGCACCACTATCGCTCCAGTTGTTAATGCCCCAATGCAAGAGCAGATCTTTGTTGGCGCCACTACGATAACTGACCGTCACCGATTCACCGGCAATCAGATTTTCCGGTGTCACAACGACCTTTTCCTTGGGGTTCATCCGATCCATCAAGACACTAATCAGTTCGGCATCGGTCGTCTCGGCGTTCAAAAGCAGGACCTTGACGCCATGCGCCTCGACGGTGGTGGCCAGACTGTCGGTCACGCTGTGAACTTCGCCGTTGGCGGCGTCGACCCAGTCACCTGGGCTGAGGTATTGGCTCACGCTGAAGGACGCTGAGGCGTCACCCTTGTTCAATAGGACCAGCGCCGTTTGCACCTGATCGCCCTGTTCAAAGACGCGGAAGAAAGCAGCCTTCTGGCCGGCAAACTCGCCATTGACCTGCAACCCCTTTTGTAACGCGACAGAAGTTTTACGGATCTGTGCAATGGCACTCAATTCTTGATAGATTCGGCCATTGCGCGCTGCGTTGATATTGTCCTGACCATAGTAATTCCGGTTCCCGGAGTGCTCGCTTTTACCCTGCATAAATTGCATTTCAGAGCCGTAATACACCACCGGAATACCGCGCGCGGTGAACAGCCAGTTGTTGGCATCGACGAAGACGTTTTCGTCGCCGTTGGAGTTCATACGTGACATATCGTGGTTGTCGTAAAAGCTCGCCAAGACATAGGGATTGGTATATTGGCCGTCGTCCAAATGCAGATACCACTGGATGTCAGCATAGTCTGACGAGCTATTTTGGAACAGTTGGGTGATCGCACTCTGGCCCGGGAAATCGAGGACGCTGATACCACCGTTCTCAGGCTTCTGATGCTGGGCAATGGTACCCGCGTTGTAGTTAAAGTTTTCGCCAAACATATAGAAATCGGGATTCTCGGCGCGGATACGATCGGAAAAATCCTTCCAAAAGGTGTGCGACATCCAGGCGATGGTATCAATGCGAAAGGCATCGGCACCCTGGTCGATCCATTGCAAGTAGGCGTTGACTAGGTAGTCCATGACCTCAGGATTTGCATCATCCAAGTCGGACAGCTCCGCTAGGCCACCGCCGCGGTTGTACCAGTCGTGCAGAGACTCATCGTCGCTCAAGTCGCTGGGTTGGCGATTCATATGATCCGCCTTTAAATTACCGTCCTGGTCATAGATCTTGCCGAATTTAGCCTGGGATTCGGTCATCGTATAGGACGGAGAACCGTGATTACCAACTATGTCGAGCACGGTTTTCAAGCCAAATTCATCTTCCATCTTGCTATTGAATTCGCGAAAGCTCAGGCCAGGAGATTCCAGATGTTCATCGACCTGGTAAAAGTTAACGCCCCAGTAGCCGTGGTAACCGGTCTTACCTTTATCGGCCCCAATGCCTGCGCCACATTCGAGTGGCCGACCACCGGTAAAGGCCTCATCGGGATTGTCGACGATGGGTGTAATCCACACCGAGGTAAAGCCCATATCAGCTATATAGTCGGCGTTGTTATAGATACCGGCAAAGTCACCGCCCTGGTAACCGATATTGGCGGCGCTACCATCGCTGCACGGCATGGATCGATCCCAGGTACCTTGGCCGACATCATTGCCCTGATCGAACTGGTTATTACTGGTATCGCCATCGACAAAGCGATCGGTCATCACAAAATAGATCGCTTCTTCAGCAAAGGCTTCGGTGGTGCCATAAAACTCATTGGCAAAGGGTTGGCCGCATACGGCTAGGGTTAGGGCTGCCAGACCGAAACCAATGCGCGGGACGGGTCGATTTTCATGTGTTTTCTTCATTATATCTCCTGGTTTTATATTTTTTGTATAGATAGATTCTGCGGTGAATGCTCAGTCATTTAGCTATCGTTAGATCTACCAACGGGTTCCCGGCGCGGCGCGTGTGCCGGCAAAACAAGACAAGGCTAGATCGAACATTCAACTTATTATTTTTCGGGAGTAGATTCCGCAAGCAGACAGTAACAATGTTTCACTTGAGGGGAGGTCATGTTTAGGGTCACTTTTTAATGACCTAAATGAGCATTTAAAACTGGACCAAACTGGATCTTGAGGGGTCGGTCACACTGAGCACCGATCGATAACAGCCGTTGCCAATAGCTTGGTCTCGTACTTAAAGGCGAACCAAACAGACTTCATTTCTTGGCACCCTGGCATTAAGGCTTTAGAGTGACGCCAAACTGGCTGGAAATTTATTATGCAACGAATAAACCTCACCGATACAAAGCTGTCTCTCAGTCGTCTAATCTATGGTGTTTGGCGTTTGGCAGATGACCCAGACCAGAGCATAAAACAGGTCCGCGCTAAAATTGATGCGGCACTCGCGGAGGGCATAACCACCTTCGATCATGCCGATATTTACGGTAATTATGAGTGTGAACAGCTTTTTGGTCAGGCGCTGGCGCAAGACAGTGGTTTACGGTCGAAGATGGAATTGATCAGCAAATGTGATATTTGCCTGAACACCGAAAAGTTCCCCGACCGTCGGGTGAAGTACTATGACACTAGCGCGGCCTATCTAAATAGCAGCGTAGAGTTGTCGTTGCAAAAGTTGCATACCGACTATCTTGACTGTTTGCTTATTCATCGTCCCGACCCCCTGATGAATGCCGCAGAGACCGGCGCCGCACTCGATGCGCTGATCGATACCGGTAAAATTCGCAGTGCCGGGGTGTCCAACTTTCATGCTCCGGAGTGGCGCCTGTTACAGCGCCATATGCGCCACCGCCTGGTGATCAATCAGGTAGAAATAAGCATCCTATGTCAGGACGCCTTCTTAAACGGAGATCTGAGCGACATACAAAGCGAT
>JBLHFL010000233.1:0-3192 GCA_047618105.1 Granulosicoccus sp. | reverse complement strand
CGCCGATGCGGAAACGGTGCAGACCTATTTTCAGCGTTTGGCGGCGCAGCACCCGAGCCACAGCGCGTTGTGGGTGCTAGCCGACCTTATTGAGCGTTCGCTCTATCGCCGTGCCGAGCCGATCGCCGCGCGCGAATTCCGCGCCGCTCGACATCGCCTCGTCAAACAGCGCCGACGACACAGCCTTTAGTTCGCAGACTATTCGATTAGCATCTAACCTTATAGGTAGATACTAGTGGCATCGGTCAGTCGTTATAAAATGCACCGTTGCCAGCTGTCAGCAGTCGAGATAAAGGATGCATCATCACACATGAGTGATAAACAGCAGCAGTTGGTTCAGCTTAAAGATCATTTTGCCCGACGGGTCTATGAGGAGGCCCGACATGTCGTGAACAGTTGGGGGCAGCTGGCTGAGGTGCATTGGCAGGAGGTCTGGTTCAACGAATTCACCCTGGCGGCGACCAAATTGGTCGGTTTGGCCGAGCGGCACGGCTTTATGCCATTGGCGGAGGCTTCTGGTCAACTCGTTGCGGTGTTGGCCGCAGCGGAGGCCCATATCACGCCATCGAGCGATGTGCTCGAACAGCTCAATACCGCCATCGGCCAGATCGCCACGGCCTGTTCGCGTGCCAATGACAATATGGCCTTGAAACAGGTATCGGCCGGTCGCAAGCCGGTGTATCTGTGCTTTAACGATAGCGCTCAGGCGACCCTGCTCAAAGAACAGCTGGCATCCTTTGGCATCCCGGCGCACTGTTTCTCCAATCAGGCCGATCTAAACGAGGCCATCCTTTATCGATTGCCGGCCGCCATGGTCGTGGATACCGACTTCGGCGACCAGGGCGTCGCACTGGTGTCGACGCTGCAGATGGACCTGCGCGCACCGATCCCGGTGATCTTCTATTGCCAGCAGACCCCCTCGTTGGCCACGCGCCTGGCCGTGGTGCGTGCCAATGGCATTGCCCTCTATGTCGGCCAGATGGATGTGGATATTTTGATTGAGCAACTGATCGGTGTCTATTCGTTGCGCTCCGAGCCACCGTTTCGGGTTTTGGTGGTGGATGACTCGCGCGCCCAGGCCATGTACGCCGAACGCACACTGAACTACGCCGGCCTCTTTACCCGCAATGTTAACGACCCGTTCGAAGTGCTGGAGGTTATTGAAAGCTTCAATCCCGATGCCATCTTGATGGACATCTATATGCCCGGCTGTATGGGGCCGGAACTGGCGCAAGTGATTCGCCAGCAGGATAAATACGACTCGATCCCGATCCTCTATTTGTCAGCCGAATCCGATATCGACAAACAGCTCGATGCCGTCGGCCGAGGTGGGGATGATTTTCTAACCAAACCGGTGCCGAAAACGGTGCTGATTGCCACCGTACTCAACCGATGTCGGCGGCATCGGGGCCTGCGCGCGCAGATGATCCGAGACAGCTTGACCGGCCTAGTGGACCACAACCATACCCTCGACACCCTGGCCAAGCTGATTGGCCAAAACCTCGAGGCCGCCTTGCCGCTGACCTTTGTGATGATCGATCTCGATCGCTTTAAGCAGGTTAACGACAGCTATGGGCATGCCATGGGCGATCGGGTTATTCGCGCGCTGGCGCTCTATTTAAAGCAACGCTTCCGGCTCACAGATGTGATTGGTCGTTACGGCGGTGAGGAATTCGCGCTGATTTTACCCGATACCGATGAGGCAACGGCGGCCCTGTTGTTAGATGAGGTGCGCAGCGGCTTTGAGAAGCTGACTCATCATCAGGGCCCCGTTGAAATCAATGTCACCTTCAGTGCTGGGGTGGCCACCTGGACGCCAGGCGAAGATGCCTCGGCCTTAGCGCATCGTGCCGATTTGGCGCTGTATCAGGCCAAAGCCAATGGTCGCAATCGGATTGCGCTGGCCAGTGAACTGCCGCACTAACCGAGCCCCGTGCCGATCCTAAACGGGTAGGGCGCATCGATCTGCCGCCCAGTCCGCCCCTGGCACTGCTACAAGAGGATCTATTTTAGGTCCTAAGCGCCCATTCTGCCGCATTTTTCCGTTACCCACCGGCACCGGCCAAGCGACGTTCTGGCTACCCGCCCTCTGCGGCGCTATAATTGCGCGCTTTCGAACTCAACCAAAGAGATTTGCTCCTATATGACCAAAATTCGCACCCGTATTGCGCCTTCACCGACCGGCGACCCGCATGTGGGCACGGCCTATATCGCCCTTTTTAATACCGTATTTGCCAAAAGCCAGGGCGGGGAATTCATTCTGCGGATCGAAGACACCGATCAGGTGCGCTCGACCCCGGAGTCTGAGCAAGCGATCCTAGATAGCCTGAAGTGACTCGGTCTGAACTGGTCCGAAGGTCCGGACATCGGCGGTCCCTTTGGTCCGTATCGCCAATCCGATCGCAAGGATATTTATCAGCGCTACAGCCAGCAATTACTTGAGCAGAAGCACGCCTTTCACTGTTTCTGCAGTTCAGAGCGCTTAGATACCCTGCGTGAGGCGCAGCGTTTGGCCGGAGACGATATTGGCTATGACGGTCACTGTCGTCATCTGAGTGAGACCGAAGTTGCCGCTAAACTGGCCGCCGGTGAGAGTCATGTGGTGCGCATGGTCGTGCCCGAGGAAGGCACCTGCATTATTAAGGATCTATTGCGCGGCGACGTTGAGATCGAGTGGCAGCAGGTCGATATGCAGGTCTTGATGAAGTCCGACGGCCTTCCAACCTATCACTTGGCCAGTGTTGTCGATGACCATCTGATGGAAATCAGTCACATCATGCGCGGCGAAGAATGGATCTCCTCCACGCCGAAGCAGTTGGCCCTGTATCAGTATTTCGGTTGGCAGCCGCCGATCTATGCCCACTTGCCGTTGCTCCGCAACACCGACAAGTCGAAGTTGAGCAAGCGTAAGAACCCAACGTCGATTACCTACTATCGTGAAATGGGCATTCTGCCTGAGGTTCTGGTGAACTTTCTCGGCATGATGGGTTGGACTATGCCCAATGGCGAAGAGATCTTCAGTCTGGATGCCATGGTGCAGGCGTTTGATATCAATCGAATGTCACTCGGTGGTCCGGTCTTCGATCTGGACAAGCTCAATTGGCTTAATGGCAAGTACATTCGCGAGCATCACACGCCAGCCCAGTTGCTGCAGCGCCTGGTCGATTGGAAATTCAATGAAACTTTTGCCAC
>JBLHFL010000232.1:0-3195 GCA_047618105.1 Granulosicoccus sp. | reverse complement strand
GTCGATATCCTTTTGGAACACCGAGGCGATGGTCTCGAGCATATCGATACTGGGCACCCGTTTACCGCGCTCGATCATCGACAGATAGGACACCGAGGGCGCTGCTTCAGGATCCACCCTGACACAACGTGTCGAGAGGTCATCCATGGTCAGATTGTTCCGCTTACGTATATTGCGGATCTTGGTGCCGAGAAAGTGGGCTTGGCGGATCAGGCTTTTAGTGGCGCGCATTTTGTAAAATTCACAGTGTGTAATTTTTATTGTGAAATTATAACAAGAAGTACCCTATTCTACCAATCAAGCGATCGACGTCGAGCCACGAGCAGGCTTTGATGACCGGGTCGCTTAATGGACTTCGGTTCAGAACAGAAGCCTTTGACGGCATTTGGCACCACCCAATAGAGAGAGACCTATGATGACGACCTTAAACACGAGCGCACAGGATCCACGAGTCGATCAATTCCGTCCGGCGGTTATGTCCGAAAACCCTATTCAGGCCGAGTCGATCGAACAGCAGCTAACCCTGGCCAACGAGTTTTTAGATCGGGTCTGTCCGCTCGCCCATGGGTCCCATCGGGACGTGCAAAGCTATGTCGTTTACTACCAACATTTGCTGGCTTTTTTCCACGACGGCCAACAGAGTGGCCTGCGCCAATCGGTTCAGCTGGTCGGCCTCAATGGCCCCAAAGAGGCCCCGAGCTCGATCCTGCTCAAAGCAGATAGTGGACGTCATATCGAGTTGATTTTTGATCCGCAGGGTCAACGTGGGGCGCTGAATCGGGCCCATCTGGATGATATCCAGCTGGAAAGCAGCGGTTCCGTGGCAACTTCAGGAATGACCGGTGCCGAGCGCGCGCGGTGGTCGAGCCTGATCGGTCCCGACGCACGAGTCGCCCAGCCTGACGGGATCGCACGCGACTTCACGGGCACCGATGGTGATGCCTACCGAGTGGCCTGAAGACCTTCCAGTCGGCAGCGCAGCCAAGGCGCCCATGAAATAGGCGCCGAACAGGGTATTGAGCTGCCGTATTGGACCCCTGCCCTGGCCTGTCCTAGACTCAATGGAGTGCGGCGCGCACCGACATCGCGCTCATTTCGCGAACTAGGCCGCAACGTCAGCCAGTGCCGCTTGATTCGGCCTGCCAATCCAGTAGCGTAACGGTTTTGCCTTTTTGCCCTTGGTCAGGATACTGTGAGCATGGAATACGAGCGTTACCATCTGGTGTTTGAAGGTTTCTTACGAGAACTCAACCGCACCGAGATCAGCCTAGCGCTAAAAGCCGAACTGCACCTTTCAGACGCCCAAGTGGCCGATTTGATGGCCGGTCGGCGCACCGTACTGCAAAACAACCTGCCCAAAGACAGTGCGCAAACCCTAGGCCGCCGCTTGACCAAGCAGGGCCTCAAGGTCTCGGCTCAGGTCTTGGCGATCAATCAAAAGAACAATCCTGCGGATCTGCGCCGGCATCTGATGGACGGCGGTATCGATCAGTATTTTGCCAGCCGCGTTAAGCACCCAGAAGACGAATTGGATACCCGCGTCAGCCTGTTGATTCTGGCCAGTATTGCCGTCCTGAACTATGTCATTCTGCCGGTGCTTGGCCTGCGGCTATTGATGCCCACCCTAGCCTTATCAGCTTGGGCGGCCCAACCCTTGGCGGTTCTAGTACAAATGCTCTTCGCCCTGATGTTTTTTGCGCCCCTGCTCTGGCTCTGGCCGCGGTCAAGCCCGATCGACGGCATTGAACTCGATGCGGAGACCGAGGAATTGCCCGACCACCTGGTGCGCAGCCTGGCCTACCATCTCGCGGCCCCGAGGGTACGGCGCATTGTGCTGGTTAAGGGCCCAGTGCTGACAATCAGGCAGACGCCTCTGGACTGGCTGCAAAACCAGTCGACGCTGGAAATTGGCCTGCCGGTGCTCGAGGCGCTCAATCTACAGCAGTTTGTTGGCTTACTGGCCATGCGCATGAGCCCGTTGGCCAGCGGCTTCTATGCCCGAACCTGGGGCCTGTTTCTGCAATGGTACAACGCCCTGCGCTCGCGGAATAAATCTTGGGCCCTGCTGCTAAGCGGCTGGGTGCTGCCGATGCACCAGCATCACGCCGAACGCAGCGCCCTTATTGTCCGCGATCTGGTTGGCGTGCAGGAAACGGCCCGGCTGCAGCGCATCGAAAAACGCTTTACTGAATTAAACCGTGACTGGCCCGAGTTCACCGAGTTCTGCCACAACATGCGTATTCGCGGCAGCCAATGGAGCGCCTTGGTGGCCCAGGAGCCCGACGGCGATACGCCACCGGATGCCGTTCAGGCGTTGTTCCGCATGGCGGCACCGGCGCTCTGGATCCTCTCCACCAGCGATGGCTATCAACGCGCCTTGGAGCGTAAACGGGACCAGACGCCTGCGTTCGAAATGACCGGCCGTGATCTGTGGCAACAATTTCAACGGCTTCGGCCGCTGCAGGAACGCTTTAAGCGGTTGATGATTCGGCCGGAGGCATTGGTGCCGCCCAGCGACGCCCAACAAAAACCAATTGCCTTGAACGCCCTGCGCCTCAATCGGCTGGCAAAGGAGGTTCTAGATGCGCAACGGCGACGGGTCGAGCAGGCGTTGGGCCTGCAAACTCCAAGTAAAAAGGCACCGGATATGGCCAGATTGGTGGCCAAATGGCGTGCGGCCAGTGCCGGTGTTTGGCCGGGAGATTGTTTAACCCATAAGGACTTCCCGCTAGCGAAGAGCGTCTTTCTAACCCTACAAACCTTACAGCAAATGAAATTATGGGCTGTCGAGGCGGGCCCACTTGCTGGCGCGCAGCTGGCGCTGCGCAATAAGCAGTTGATGCTGCTCTATCGCAAATGGCTCGAGCAAAGCGCCAAACTGCCCGCCTTACCGCTTCTGATGGGCGATGCCAAGACGCTACAGGCGCAAATTCAGCACAGTGCGGGCCCTACCTTGCTGGCAGAATGGAGCCCCGATGCGGCCATCGAACAACTCGACTTTTGGCTCACCATCATGATCTGTTATTGGACCTGGGTCGCTGGACAGATATTGCAACCGCCGACCCTGGTCGAGAAGATGGCCGACCATTAGCTATCCTAGGCCGATCGGGTACGGCATCCTAAAACTGAAGATCAGTCGTGCATTGTTGACGCAATTATTACCGGCTTTCGCTCGTCTGCACTGGCACATCAGGC
>JBLHFL010000231.1:0-3208 GCA_047618105.1 Granulosicoccus sp. | reverse complement strand
GCTTTGCCGACTGGAGCGAAAGTTACCCCAGTCAGGATCTACAGGTCGATGCCTGCAGTGAATACAACATTCTGTTTAACGCCAATAGCAAAGCCATTGTATTGGAGAAGGTCGGGGTGGTGACAGACGGAGAATGCAGCATTACCGATGCCTGGTTCTATCGCGGCTCCTCAAATGCCTGGGCGGCCACGGTGATGTCAGCCATACCCGGCACCAACAACTTCACGCTCAATGTCGCCTTTGAAAAACAGGAGGCGGACGCCCGCTTTAAAATTGATCACTTCAGCGACTGGACGGAAAGTTATCCGGCCCTGGATTTTCGTATCGAAGATTGCGCCGAGTACGAAATTGTATTCGATAGCGTGCTGAAAACCATCGTCGCCACCAAGCTACGCGACATTCTGACCGGTGCGTGCAGTGAGCCGGGCGATGACGACTGGTTTTTCCGCGGCACCGCGAATAATTGGCAAAGCACTAGGTTGACGCAAATCGGCGCAACCGACCATTACGAACTTACCGTCGCCTTTAAAAATCAGGCTAGCCCTGCGCGCTTTAAGATTGACCATTTCGGTGATTGGCTGGACACCTATCCAACGCTCGACTTTACGGTCGACGACTGTGCCGAATATCGCATCCGCTTTAATCGCAATACTAAGA
Organism: Granulosicoccus sp.; assembly: GCA_047618105.1. Lineage (GTDB taxonomy): Bacteria > Pseudomonadota > Gammaproteobacteria > Pseudomonadales > Natronospirillaceae > Reinekea. The sequence continues at coordinate 2,551 of JBLHFL010000231.1, read as the reverse complement.
TTATCGAAGCCGACAAACTCGCCACCATAGTAGGCGATGCCTGTAACGGACCCGAAAATACCGTATTGGGCGATGTGCGCATCTTAGATGTCATGATGCCGCAATTGGGCAATATTAGCCGTAAGGTGCGCGTGCTGTTACCGACCGATTACGACGTCAGTGAACGAGACTATCCGGTGCTCTATATGCACGATGGCCATAACCTGTTCGATAAGAACACCAGTGCCTTCGGTAACGAGTGGTATGCCGATGAGATACTTGATTTGCTTTACAGCACGGGCGAGCACGAGGGCGTAATTGTCGTGGGTATCGACAGTGCACCGAACGCTCAGCAGCGTTATCAAGAATATACCGGATGGGATTGGACCCACCCGAGTCTGGGCTTTATCGATGCTAAGGGGGCTCAACACGCTGCCTTCGTGGTCGACAGCTTGATGCCCTTGATCAATAGCCGATACCGTACCCTGACCGATCGCGACAACACCGGCATTGCCGGCAGCTCAATGGGCGCCTATATGGCGATCTATACGGGTGTTCGTTATCAGACCCACTTTTCCAAGATTGCGGCGGTGTCCCTGGTGGCGTTGGACAATCCGATGAATGGTTATGAGTTGCGCGATTACGTTCGGGCGGCGGATCCGAGCCTTCCGATGCGCGTCTATACCGATATCGGTACCGATGAGCAGCTCAGCTATACCACGCCGGAACTGTTGGTGCAGAGTAATACTAAGATGTGTGGTGCCTTGCAGGTGCCCTTTAGCGAGGTCACCTGCCGCACCATTGAGGGCGGTCAGCACAATGAGGCGGCCTGGGCGGCCCGCTTTGGGGATATCTATTTGCATCTCTTCACGGGTCTGGATCTATAGGGTAAAAGGCTCACCGCGCTCCTGTTTGCTTTGACGGTGGCGCGGTTTGTTTGGCCGTTGCCAGGGTAGAGCTGCTCAGTTCAGGCATCGCCTGAGTTTAGACATCGCCATAGTTTTTGCGCATTCGCTCATAGGCGGTTCGGGTCGCAGTGGGTGAGAAGCCTTCGGGCACCTCGTTTTTAGCGAAAAAGGCGAAGGCCAATACGCTGGCCACCCATTCGAATAGTTCAGGCGGTACTGCCTTGCCGACATCCAGCTGGCTGAGGATGTTCACCAAGTCTTCGTCTTCATAGACTGGTATCTGATGTTGTTGGGCCAGCTTGAGTATGGCTTGAGCCTGTTCGTTTTCGCCAAAGGCCGACACGATCGGGGTTTTCCGCCCCTTATATTGCAAGGTGGCAGCTTTATTTACGGTTGAATCTGTCATGTGTGGATGTCCACTAGGTGGTTGTCTTTCTCTTTTTGTTGATCGGCATTCATTTTTTTGGGCATGCCGTGCTTGGTGGTTATATTCCGCTCACCTAGGCCGGCGGTCCAGCTCTCCAACATAGGTAATAAGGTATTCAGATGGCTGAGCGTAGCCGCATCCTCACTCCAGAACGTCAGCTGGGTGGTATCACCGCCCCAATCAATATCGGCACAGATGTCAGCCATCGGTGCCAAGGACAGATAGACCTTCATACGCCAGCGGCGGCGCGCGCGGGCGTCCTTGTCGGCGTTGGCGGTGTTTTGCCGTTGTTCCTGCCACCATTCGATATCGGCCCAACTGGTCAATCCGAGCCAGATTAAGGGTAACTGCATCTGCTGAACCGTCGGCTGATCGGGCGCCGACCATTGGGCCGAGGCTCCCAGAATAGCACTGTTCTGAATTCGGGCTTGGCATGCTTCGAGCCAGCTGCGCAGCTCCAGCAGCGGCGTGTCGTCCTTGCTCAAAGGGGTATTTTGACCGGCCTCCAGCGGACCCTGCGCGCGAATCTTGCTCGATTGCTGAATTAATGCCGTCGCCTGTTGTTTTAACTGGCTGTTGAGTTGATCCGGCGCTGCCTTGATAGTGTCATCCATCAATCCGAGCCACTGACCGAGTTTTATTTCCAGTGGCACCTCCAGACTGGATCCGGCCAATGTTGGGTTGACGCCGGCTGGACTGGGTAGTTTGATGTGTTCGCTGCTTGTTGGCGGTCCGCCAACACTGTCCAGACCGTCTAGCAAGGGCAGGCTTGAGCCCAGAGCGGCCAAGCCTGAGCCCCGCCCCTTTGGCATATGGCTCCAGTAGCGCATTTGCGACAGCGCAACGGTCTCACGTATCCAAGCGGCTACAACGGGGCTGCTGAGGCTGGCCGGCCGTTGGTTTAACCAGTGCACCAGTGGGCTTAGGGCACTAAACCTGTGGGCTAAACCGGTTAGTTCGGCGGAGCTCGGCAGGGAGGGGAAGTTGCGCGCATCGGCCTTGGGTAGAAGGTGTCCGCGCCAGAAGTCGAGTTCTAGGTTTACCAGCTTGGTAAGTTGCGCCTGGGAGGGTTGCCGAACCGGCTGGTATTGTTGATTCTTGTCGAATTCAAGCAGCAAGGAGGTGCCCGGTCGGATTGGGGCGTCGGAGAGAACGCTCAATGGGGGCCCGCTTTTTGGATCGTTCTGCAAAATTAGCTCAAAGAGGGACGCCTTGTTGCCCGCCAAGAGTGTTTTTA
>JBLHFL010000230.1:0-3298 GCA_047618105.1 Granulosicoccus sp. | reverse complement strand
GCTCGGTTGCCATTTGGCCTTGAAGCGTTCGCCGGTTGCTGTTGCCAATTGGGCCCAGACTTCATAAAAGGGATGGCTGACAAAGGCTGTTATCGCCAGATCGCGTCGGACCACCAAACCCAAGACTGGAGTCTGCACCCGCCCGACCGACAACACGCCCTTATAGCCGACTTGCTGACCTTGCAGCGTATAGGCGCGGGTTAGGTTGATGCCATAGAGCCAGTCGGCTCGGGAGCGCGCCAAGGCGGAGGTCGACAGGGGGATAAAGTCTTGATTGCGGCGTAAGTTGGCCACCGCCTGGCTGACCGCGGCTGGATTGAGGTCATTGATCAGGCAGCGCTGAACCGTGGCCTTTTTGTCGCCCTTGACGCCTAAAAAGTTGATCAGTTCATCGACCAATAACTGGCCTTCCCGGTCTGGGTCGCCGGCATGCACCAGTGAACTGGCCTGTTTAACCAGGCTGCGTAAGACGCCCAGTTGCTTGCTGGTGTTGCGTTTTGGCGTCAACAGCCACTTCTCAGGAATGATCGGCAGATGCTCATGCGACCACTTCTTAAAGGCTGGGTTATAGGCCTCAGGCGCCTGCAACTCGAGCAGGTGACCGATGCACCAGCTGACCGTATCGCCATTGGCGGCGGTAACAAAGCCCTCACCTTTTTTCAGAGGCTTGGGCAGGACCTCGGCAATGGCTCGGCCCAGGCTGGGTTTTTCCGCAATAAAGAGACGCATCAGAGGCTAAACCGCAACTAATTAACTGTATTTATATACAGTAATCTATTGTCGCGCCTTTTTGAAGGCCTGAATCCCTTATCAGGCACAATTTGCGCCGATACTCCGGTGGACAGGCTGAGTCAGCTTGGCTCGGCGCGCCGAATAAAGGGTTGCCTCCACACGCGCAGGCCCTAAACTGCGCACTTGCCCCCCCCATTTTCTAGGCCAATCCAGCATATGAGCACCCACCCTGATAAGCGCCATAGACCTCGGTCGAGACGCTGGATCTCCCAGCTTCTGTTCCTGTTCGCCGCCGGTGGACTGGCACTGGGGTATCAGTTCGGCTGGTTACCCAAGGGCTTGGTGTATTTCTATGGCGCGGCCAGCCTGGTGACCTTTGTAGTTTACGCTTGGGACAAGTATGCGGCCAAAAAAGGTTGGCGGCGCACATCGGAGCGGTTGCTGCACCTGTTGGCGCTGCTCGGGGGTTGGCCTGGGGCATTGTTGGCGCAACAGTGGCTGCGTCACAAGACGATTAAAAGACGTTTTCGGGTGGTCTTTTGGCTCACTCTGATGGTTAATCTGGGGATACTGTTTTGGTGGTTGTTCAAGCCTTAGGTCGTGCGCGCGTGCGCGTCAGCGTTCGCCAGCCGGCCCATCGGGCCCAGAAAAGACCGGTTGTACTTTAATGTCAATGTTTCATACTTGCGCCAACCTAAACTTTTCGACCTTAAATAGGATCTTGTTATGCGAATTATTGTAGTGGGTGGGGGCGCCGGCGGCTTGGAGCTGGCAACCAAGTTGGGCCGACGCTATGGCAAAAAAAAGCAAGCCGAGGTAACGCTGATCGATCGCAACAATAGCCATCTGTGGAAGCCCCTGCTGCATGAGGTCGCCAGTGGCAGCTTGGATATGGGGGTCGATTCTCTGAGCTATAGAGCCCATGCTTTTAACCATCATTTTCGTTTTAAGCTCGGCTCCCTCAGTGGAATCGATCGCAGTGAAAAAACCATCACCCTGGCGCCACTGAGCGATGATGAAGGTCAGGCGGTACTGCCCGAACGCACCCTGAACTACGATATTCTGGTGCTGGCCCTGGGCAGCGTGACCAATGATTTTGGCACCCCTGGCGTGCGCGATAATGCCATCTTCCTCGATGCCCCGAGCCAGGCGGAACGTTTCCACCGCAAGTTGTTGAACGGCCTATTGAAACTGAACGGTCGCGCGCAAACCGATGCCGATGCGGTTTACCGAATCGCCATTGTCGGAGCCGGTGCTACCGGCGTGGAACTGTCGGCCGAATTGCACAATACCTTTAATATTATGCGCGCCTACGGCCTCAGTGAATTGAAGTCGGAACAACTGAAAATATCCTTGATCGAGGCCGGCCCGCGGATCTTGCCGGCATTGCCGGAACGTATTTCGGCCTCGGCGCACAAGGAGTTGGTGGCTCTGGGTATCGATGTCAAGATTAATACCCTGGTTGCCCGGTCCGATCCGGGTGCCTTTGTGACCAAAGATGAGCAGGTAATTGATGCCGATATTCTGGTCTGGGCTGCCGGCATCAAGGTGCCCGACCAGTTTGCCGCCATGTCCGATTTGGCAACCAACCGCATCAACCAATGGCAGGTTCGACCCACCCTGCAGACCACATTAGACGATCATATTTATGCCCTCGGTGACTGCGCCTCCTGCCCGATGGCGGACGGTAAGACCGTGCCACCACGCGCCCAATCGGCGCACCAGATGGCCAGCCATGTGTACCAAAATATCCGCCTGCAACTGGCCGGCGAAACGACCTTAAAAGCCTATGTCTATACCGATTATGGATCTTTAGTAAATCTCAGTCGTTATTCGACGGTCGGCAGTCTGATGGGCAATCTGACGCGCGGTACCATGTTGATCGAGGGTCGTATCGCTCGGTTTATGTATGTGTCCCTCTATCGAATGCATCAACTGGCCTTGCACGGTTGGTTCAAGACCGGTCTGCGTATCCTGTCTGATAGTCTGAATAAGGTGCTGCGTCCGCGCCTGAAACTGCACTGAGCGAGCTGCTGCTCCGGCGGCAAGCGGCTAAGCGATGGCGTTCGTTTGGGCAATCCGGTCGACCAGGAAGTCGACCGCGCTTTTAATCTTAGGCACCAGGTAGCGGTGTTTTTGATAGAGCAGGAATACCGACGCATCAGGGTGGGAAGTGATGGTGACGCTCGGTTGCAGGTCGAGCAAAATCAGTTCGCCGCGCGCCAGATAGGGCTCGGTCACCCATTTGGGCAACAACACTATGCCTTCGCCGGCGAGGGTCTGCGCCATCAACCAGGTGCCATTATTGGAAATGCCCACGGCCGGTGCCGAGACATCCTGCCATTGCTGGTCGAAGTAGCTGAGCCAGGGGGTGGGTCCCGTCGGAGTACGAAAATAGAGTCCGGCATGCTGTCGCAGTTCGGCAGGATGGTCGGGCACGCCAACTCGGGCCAGATAGGCCGGTGCGGCAACCGCAAAGAAACGATTATCGAGCAACTTAATGGCCACCACACGCTCGTTTGGGGCATAGCCCCCGCGGATCGCAATATCGATATCATCCCGGTTC
>JBLHFL010000229.1:0-3312 GCA_047618105.1 Granulosicoccus sp. | reverse complement strand
ACCGCATATGGGCTATGTTGAAACGAACAGTTACAACCTGTATCTGCAAACCGCTTTTAACAATATAGTGACCTTTTTTGATCTGACGGCCAAGCCTGATAACTAAGCTTCTCGGGGGCCAAAAGCCCCATTGTGGCGCTAATAGGGCGCCTTCTTAGACAACCACCGTGGCTTTATTCTGCCTCTGGTGGTGAGTTCACTAATCTGCTTGATGAGAACACTTATGTCTCTGCCTCTCTCGGTTTGGGTCGACCAGGTGAGCCAACAGGATCTTATCCTATTGGTGTTTGCCAGCGCTATTACATCTTTAATTTCGGCCTTAGCAGGCTTTGGCGGCGGCGCGCTACTGCTTGGCGTCATGGCCAGCTTTATCAGCCCCGCCAGCTTGATTGCCGTGCACGGTTTAGTGCAACTCGGATCCAATGCCAGCCGAGTGTATGTCTTCCGGCGCATGATCAACTTTCGCTTTGTGAAACTGTTTATGGTCGGAGCCGTCGTTGGCGTGCTACTGGGGACTGTCGTGGTGAGTCAACTGCCCGAGAAGGTGCTGTTAACCTTTATTGCTCTATTTGTCTTGCTATCTGCCTGGCTTCCCGCTCGTATCCCCTTTAAAGAAACCAAACTTCAGATTGCCGGCTTAGGGGCACTGTTAACATTTTTGTCACTTTTTGTCGGTGCCACTGGGCCATTGCTTGCGGCTGTTTTACGCACCTTCGACTATGCCAAGGCGGCTTTTGTTGGCACCCTCGCGTTCTGTATTCTCGGCCAAAATATTCTCAAAGTAACCGCCTTTAGTCGCCTTGGCTTTAATATCACCGATTGGCTACCGCTCGTCGTGTTAATGATTGTGGCCGGCTTCTTTGGTACCTGGATGGGCGCACGCTTACTCGGAAAAATACACGAGCATCATTTCAAAAATTTATTGAAATGGGTTATGACCGCTATTGCGATAAATCTGCTGATCAGTGTTATTTTTAAATAATTGCATTCTTTAATCAGTATATTACCGCCCTCCACGCGACTAGGGGCGGCCATGCCCCGCTTGCAATCTGAATGCAATTTCGACCGGGGTACGGCTTAGGCTAACGATCACGACACCCTCTCAATTCGTACTATATTCCGACCTTTCCCTCTCCGTAACCGCTAATATGACCCCATTTGTGACCCTGGCTTTGCTCAGAGCACCTTACACTTGTTTTAACCAGTGCCTGGTTGGCACCGGCGCCATTAAAACTTACACAAGGATAGCGTAATGAAACCCATCTCAACTATTCGAAAAAAAGTCGGTCTGCTGCTTATTTGTCTGGTCGGAACCGTAAGCGTTTTTGCAGACCAGGAGGTGCGTTTAAAGCAGGCTCAGTTTACGCCCTATTATGAAAACGGCTTTGACCATGCTGAGCTCGAAGGCACGGTCGAAGTCAAAAATATAGGCGCCAAAAAAAAGGTCTGGTTACACTACCAAGCAGCCGATGGTGTCTGGCGTGACCATCCGGCTTTCTATGTTACACGGACAGTTGATGGTTACGAGGCGTTCACCTTTAGATTACCATTGCTGGGCACGGTATCGGCGGTTAAGTTTGCCATTAAGTACCAGGTCAACGGCCAAACCTACTGGGATTCAAACAACGCTCAGAACTACCGATTTGATGGCAATAGCCAGACGGCCTTTTTACATCAGGCCGTGGCAGTCGATGATGCGACACGAAGTTATAGTAACATTGCTATAACGGCTCGTTCTCGTTATACAGCAGCGCAGGACAGTGTAACGGTGGTTTATTCCCTGGATCACTGGCAGACCCAGAGTCGCCGCGAGATGAATCTCAGCCATACGGTTAGTGATATTCAGGGCGATAGTGGCCTATGGAATGTGTCGCTGTATGCAGAGTATTATCGGCCCTTCGATTACTATCTGGAATATCAGTCCGGTGGTGAAATCCATATCGACAACTACTATGGCAAGGGTTACCGACTGATGCCGTTTAGCGATAGCTACGGGTATGGTAGTAGCTTGCGGCATTACCCTCAGTTGTATTTCCGCGGTGAACCCACGGCTTGGAAAGCCTTGCCCATGATGTTAATCGACGACTATACCTGGTCTATTCTGGTCTATTTTGACGGCACGACAGATTTTAAATTCGATGCCTATGGCGATTGGTCGCGCAACTTTGGCGACAGCAATCAAGATGGCATAATCGACCTAAGTGGTGCCAATCTTAAGGTAAACTCTGCCGGCTCGATTGAAATAACAGTTAACACTCAAACCGGGGTTTATCTGATCGAAGCCCTCTAGTTGCGCTTGGGTCTAGCGGCCCGTCCTCATAACCGGTTGGCGGCTTCCAGTTGCAAAGTTCGCCAACCGTTCTTGTAGTTTAGGCCAGTAATCCAGCCAGCCGAATCACCGGGAGAATAACTACAGCATCAATGCCTTGTTCACCATTTCGTCCTTGCTGCGATACAGGCTGATATCGACACCCTTTGCCAGCAGTGCGTCAGATAACTCTTCCTCAGTGAGGGCCGAAATAGCCTCCGAGGACATGGTCATGAAATTGATTTTTCGTTTCACCGATCCATTGCCAACCCCAAAAGCAGCCTTATCGTTGAACTTAAATTCCGCTGCATACTTGCTCATGAAATGACCTAAAAAGGTGTTGATGCTGGGTCGTACCCGGGCATCATCGGTCAGGTCTATGCTGGGATCATTCAGGGTTTCCAACATCAGCTTGACCCAGCGCTGAGCACCCCGGTCATTCATCAGCTGAATCGCATTGTGGGTGTGGTGAAAGCTCAGGCGGTATTCGCCGCCATGATAGGCTTGGCCCCCGCCCATCACATCGATCCACATAGACGACTGCGTGCCGACATGTTGCTGAAGATCGCCCAGGCGCGAAAACACCGAACTGAACCAGGTTTCGTCACGATAGACTCGGGTATAGAAGTTTTCGATCAGTGCCACGATTCGCTCAGGCCCGAGCACCGAGTAGAGCTGCCAGAATTGAATCGGTTGACTGGTATCGTTGGAGGCCGTCAAGGACACCAGAGCGGCGATTCGGTGCGCATTGGCGGGCACCCGTTTATGGGCTATGGCGTTGGTCAAATATTTCTGCCGGATCGTCTCGGTCAGGTAACCGTTTTCGGTGCGGAAATTGGGGTAGTTGTATGCACTCATGCTTGTGCTGCCGTCCAGTTTTCAGGCGCTCTTTGGCCCGATAGGCGATATGTCGAGGCAGCCCCCGCTCGCCAGTTGATAATGCCGGGCGCACGGGGGCTGATAGGTTACGAACGCGGCGCCGGTTAGGGCTTACGTTCGATACG
>JBLHFL010000228.1:0-3418 GCA_047618105.1 Granulosicoccus sp. | reverse complement strand
CTCGTTGCCGAACTGATTGATAAAACCAACGATCTGGGTGCCGGTACCATTGGTCTGGATATTGTTTTTTCCGAACCGCAACCCTCGGCCAGCGACGCCCTGTTAGCAAGCGAGCTGTGGACGGATGACGAGCGGTCTAAAATCACTGCCATCGGTCAACAGATGAACCCGGATCAGGCCTTGATTACCACGCTCTTTATGGCCGGTAATGTCGTCAATGGTCAGTTTTTTTACGATCCCATTGCTCAAGGCAATGCTAGCGTGGCGTCACCGGCGGAGCAGAAATTATTGGCCTCCTCTCGTGTTATGGCGGTTAAATCGCGTAATGAGACCTTTAAACACTTGGTCTATGATTCGGTCACGCCTAACTTACCCTCGGTTGCTCAGGCCGGCGAGGGCGCAGGTTTTTTTAATCAGCTACCTGAGTTTGATGGCATAGTGCGCAACGCGCCCCTGGTCGCTCAGTATCGAGGTGAATTTTATCCATCTCTGGCGTTAAAAACCCTGTCCCGATACTTAGACAATAGCGCGATCGTTATCCATGCCGATGAATTTGTCATTACCCAGGTGTCCATCGGTGAGCTTGAGATACCTACTAACGAGCTCGGCGCATTGCCGATTAACTATCGTGGCCCGGCGAAAACTATCAATCGAGTGAGTGCCATCGACATATTACAAGGCCGGTTGCAGGTAAACAGTCTGGACGGACATTTGGTGCTGCTTGGGGTGACCGCAATAGGTGTCTTCGACTCCCACGGTTCACCCTATGGCGCCGAATTCCCCGGCTTGGAAATTCAAGCGAATGTGATTGAAAGTATTATCAACGATGATGCCATTCGGAATAACGATTTGTTTCGGGTCGGTGACGTTTTGGTGATCTTACTCGGTGCCCTACTGTTAGCCGTAGTGCTACCCTTTACCAGTCGAATGCCTACCCGAGTACTGTTGTTTCTCTGCCTGCTGTCGATTTTGTTGTACAGCAACTATTTGTTGTTTGCCTATTATAATCTCTGGTTCAATCTGACCTATCCAGTGATTGCCTGGACCGCCTGTTTTGCCGTTCTCATGCTGTATCAGGCCTTTATGGTCGAGGCCCGCTATTCACATGTCCGCTCGGCTTTTAAACACTACCTATCCCCGAGCTTGGTGGATCAGCTCACCGCGAACCCTGAATTGCTTAACTTCGGGGGCGAGGAAAAAGAACTGAGCATCCTATTCAGCGACATACGCAACTTTACCGGATTGTCGGAAACCGTTACGCCGAGTGAGTTGTCGCGTTTTTTGCGGGCTTACATGGACCCGATGACTGACTGTGTGTTCGATAACCAGGGCACCCTCGATAAGTACATAGGCGACGCGGTGATGGCGCTGTTTGGCGCGCCAGTGCCCTTTGCGAGCCATCCGGTTGATGCCTGCCAGGCAGCACTCGATATGATGGTCGCTCTCACCAAGATTGTCGACACGGTGCCCGATCTGGCCCGACTGTTTCCAGTGCACATCGGTGTGGGTGTGCACACCGGGACGGTGGTGGTGGGTAACTTGGGTTCGAGTAAACATTTTAACTACACGGTGATCGGCGACGCGGTAAACCTAGCGTCGCGCATCGAGGGTCTGACCAAGACCTATGGCGTTGATATAATTATCAGTGACGTTACCTATGGGCGGGTTAAGGAGCACTTTGTCTGTCGGGAGCTCGATTGCGTGCGGGTAAAGGGCAAGCAAGAGCCGGTGGTGGTGTTTGAGTTGATTGGAGTGGAGGTTGACGCCGCAGAACAGGTTTTTCTTGCCCAATGGCGTATTGCCCTAGAGGCCTATCGGCAGTGTGACTTTGCGCATTCTCAGAGCGAATTTGAGCGGGCTTTGAGTCTGAAACCGAATAGCCTCAGTGTGCAGCTCTATATTGACCGCTGTGCGCACTTTATCCTTGAACCGGTGGCTCGCGATTGGGACGGGGTCTATACCCTCACCAACAAGTAACCCATTAGCCAAGCGGCAGGGCGGTGGTGTGTTTAATGCGCTCCATAGCAAAGCTGGAACTGACATCTGAAAGGCGCACCTGGCCGACCAGCCGTTTGTAAAAACGGTCGTAGGCCTCTATATCTTTCACCACCACTCTCAATAAATAATCGACGTCGCCGCTCATTCGATAGGCTTCGACCACCTCGGGCAAGACCTGCAACGCCTGATAGAAGGTCTCCAGCCAGTCATCATTGTGTTCATTGGTCTTAATAAAGACGAAGACATCGATGCCTAGCTCCAGTTGTTGCCGATTCAACAAGGCGACGCGTTTCTCGATATAGCCTTTGGTTTCTAAATTCTGAATGCGTCGCCAGCACGGGCTCACGGTAAGGTTGACCCGGTCGGCGATCTCCTGCACCACTAAGGTCGCGTCCTGTTGCAGCAGCTGTAAAATGTGCTTATCGATCGAATCGATCATATTTTTCACTTATATATATTATGTTAGAAATTTATACCCCTAATGTAACTTAATGGTGGAAATTTTGGAACCCATCGGGCGGCATGTTCGATTATCCTAAGCTGAATCATTAACGGATCGCCGCTTATGTCAGTTTCCCTCTCACGCTCGGCCCAGCCGTCATCCGCATCGGCCGTCGAAGCCGCGTCAACGAACGCTCAGGGAGAACCCGACCGGGCCTATTGGCAGGGCATTCAAGCCAACATTATTGAGGATCGGCAAAATCCAGATCGGCTCTACGCCGACTGGACCGCCAGCGGCCGCTTGTATCGCCCCATTGAGCAGCGCATCAGCGAGTTGGCCGGCCAGATCATGGCCAATACTCACACCGAAGACAGTTACACCGGGCGGGAGATGTCGCGTTATCTGGACCAGGCCCATGAGCGCATCAAGGCGCATGTTCGAGCCGATTCGAGCGATGTCTTACTCAATGTCGGGACCGGGATGACCGGAGCGCTGGCTAAGCTGATGCGCTTGTTGGGTTGGTGGAGTCACGAATCGCATCGGCAATTGATCCTCGATAACCTGGCCGAGCGGCCCTTGGTCTATATCACCCATCGGGAACACCACAGCAATCAGACTATGTGGCTGGAAAGCCTGGCTGAACTGCGCCTGATTCCCGCTCTCGACGGCGATGAGATCGATCTGGCTTGGCTCGAACAGGATCTGTTGCGTGAAGCCAAGCGCAAAATCAAGGTGGCTTCGGTGACCGCCGCCTCCAATGTGACCGGCATTGTCACGCCCTATCGGGACATTGCTCGGCTGATGCATGCTCAGGGGGGCCTAGCTTTTGTCGATTTTGCCGCCTCGGCGCCTTATGTCGATATCGATATGCACCCTAATGCCGATGAGTGGCTCGATGCGATCTATTTTTCGCCGCACAAGTTTCTCGGCGGACCGGGCAGTAATGGCGTGCTGGTCTTTAATCAGGCGCTGTACCAG
>JBLHFL010000227.1:0-3421 GCA_047618105.1 Granulosicoccus sp. | reverse complement strand
ATTACGACTGGCGCTTTGCCCAGCCAGATCGACGCAAAAACACCATCCACTTGGAAAGTTGGCAAGGCAACGATAAGATATTCGACGCCAGCCTAAGTCTTGCACCGACGCAAATCAGTGGCGCAACAATCCGTCACACGCTCATCCGTTTTCCCGCGATGGCCGTAAAGATAACCACTGGCATCTATTGGCACGCCCTAAAACTATGGCTTAAAGGGGTCCCATTTTACCCTCATCCTAAGAACGCTAAAAAGGAACATTCTTCATGACTACGGCGACCACAGCAGCGAACACCGCCCCAACCTTCGCCTGGCGGGCCGCATCACGCCTGTTAAACCACCTCACTCAAGGGTCGTTGACGCTAAACTATGAGCAACACAGTAAAGTCTTTGGCAGCTTGGCCGGTCCTGGACCGCATGCCGAAGTGACGGTTTTGGACGCTAAGGTGTTTCGCGATATGATGACCGGCGGCTCTATGGCGGCGGCCGAGACCTATATGGAAGGACTGTGGGATTCACCCGATTTAACCTCGGTGATCCGACTGTTCTCAGCCAATATTGACAGCGATCCAGAGCGCGTCACTTGGATGTCGCGTCCGTCCCAATGGTTTCTCAACATGGCCCATTGGTTGAATCGAAATACCATCCGCGGATCGCACAAAAACATTCAAGCCCACTACGATCTGGGTAATGACCTGTTCACCAGTTTCCTCGATCCCAGCATGATGTACTCGGCGGCTATCTTTCCGCGCGCCGACGCCAGCTTGGAAGAAGCCCAGCAGTTTCGTTTGGAGCGCATCTGTCAAAAGCTGAATCTCGGTCCGGACAACCATCTGCTTGAAATCGGCACCGGTTGGGGCGCACTGGCGATTTACGCGGCCAAAAACTTCGGCTGCCGGGTGACCACTACTACCATCTCTGCCGAGCAGTTCACCTACACTCAGGCCAAAATTGTCGAGGCCGGCCTCACCGACCGCATCACCTTGCTGTGCTCCGATTATCGCCTGCTCACCGGTCAATACGACCGACTGGTGTCGATTGAAATGATCGAAGCAGTAGGTCATAAATACCTCTCAGGCTACTTCAATAAAATCAGCAAGCTGCTCAGCGATGACGGCCTGGCACTGATTCAAAGCATTACCATGAACGATCAGCGTTATCAGTCCTATAAGAACAGTGTTGATTTTATTCGCAAATATATTTTCCCCGGCGGGCACTTGCCGAGCATTTCGTTGATTAATCGCCATATTGCCGAACAAACCAATATGACGCTAAGCCACTTTGAAGATATCACCTCCCATTACGCCCGTACGCTCAACGAATGGCAGGTGCGTTTTGTCGAGAACTTCGATCAATTACCGGCCGACAAATACGATGCCCAATTCTTTAGAATGTGGCGTTATTATCTGTCCTATTGTGAGGGCGCCTTCTTGGAACGGGCCATTGGTACGTCGCAAATTGTATTCAGTAAAAGCAAGGCGACTGTAGACTGGGAATACTGATGGCCAAGCTGGTTAACTTCGCCCTGTTTCAGGCCGGATGGTTTTTAGCGGTGATACTGCAAACCCCTTGGGCCCTGTTATGGGCCGGTCTATTCGTTGCGCTGCATATCCGTTTCTTTACTCAGCTTCATCGCTGGCAGCCGTTGCTGCTTGTGTCGGCTCTGGGTCTGGCGATCGATCTGGTCTGGCAATGGTCGGGCCTCATTCATTTCGACGGCCCCGGCCTCTACATGCCGTACTGGTTGATTGCCCTCTGGCTGATCTTCCCGCTAACGTTGCAACACAGCCTCAGCTGGCTCACCGGCAAGCCCCTATTACAGGCCTTCTTTGGTGTGATTGGCGGCGGCGGTAGCTATTGGGCCGGTACCCGACTCGGCGCAGCCACCACCGACACCTTGGGCATTAGCCTGGTGGCCCTAATGTGGGGCCTGTGGCTGCCTCTATTCTATTGGTTATTGGAACGACTGAAACATTGGCGTCGAGCCGTGCCACCCCGCTCGACTCAGTCTGCGGTTCGTTAAACTGCCGCCCTGCAAAGGGCCTCGTATCCACCTCGACGATGGCCGACTAGTTTTATCTCGGCCATATCCTCGCCAAACTGGCGCTCTGTGGTAATCCTTGCTTAAATGCACGGACCCCAGCGGTCACAGCGAGCTCCCAATCCACCTGATGAACCCCTTTACGACCATACGTACACTGGTTAGCCGGCAAATTTCTCTGCGTTTGGCGATTACCTTCTTGGTAACGGCCGTCGGACTGAGCCTGATGGTGGGCACCGTTCAGTTTGTGGTTGAATTGAAACAGCACGCCAGCCTGATCGAACAGGATATTGAACGCATTGGAATGGCATCGATCTACCCGGCGAAACAGGCCGTGTTCAGGCTCGACTCGGTGCTCGGGGCGGAGATCGTCAAAGGGCTGTTAATGAACCGGTTCGTCACCGCGGTGTGGATTTTTGATGAACAAAACACCTCCGTCGCCTTTGGTCACAAAAGACAGGATCGACCCTATCGAGCGCCGTACCTGGTGCCCTTTATTGGCGAACCGGTGCGCTACTATTCGGTTGAACTGGGCTTCGACCCGTCCGACCCGGTTAATTTAGGCACGCTAAAATTCGAATACAACAACCATTGGCGCTACCAGTCACTGATGCGCGCGACCTGGAGCCGGCTATTGTTGACCTTTGTGGAAGTCATCTGCCTAACATTGATCCTGATCGGCATTGTCAGGCGAAGCTTAACACGGCCGTTGGTCCTTCTATCCGATCAGCTCAAACACATCGACATCAACCATAGCCAGGGTCAGCGCCTGACCCCCCTAAACCGCCATCGAGACGATGAGCTGGGTACCCTAATCAACGCACTCAATTCTTACATAGGCGTCGCCGAAGCCTTGATCGGTGAGAATCGCGCGGCTCTGACAGCCGCTGAGCAGTCCTATACCAGCTTACATGCCCTGGTCGAACACCTGCCGCATCTGATTTATGTCAAAACCATAGGTGGCAGGGTGCTACTGGCCAATCGGGCGTTTCTGAAAACCTTTGAACTGGACGAACAAACCTTTATTGGCGGTCGCCATGACCTGGTTTTGGGCAATTTTTCCGCCTCCACTCAGCAGCTAATTAAAGACGCCGATGACGAGGCCTATGAAAGTCGCAAATCGGTCTTGCTGCCGGAAGTAAATTGGACCTTAAAAAATGGTCAGTTTCTTTCATTGGAGGTGCGCAAGCTGGCCATCCAATACAAGGGCCAGGATGCCCTGCTCACGGTCGGCGTGGACATCACCGAACGCAGGGAACATCAGGCCTATATACAGCACCTGGCCTATCACGATTCGCTCACCAACCTGCCCAATCGCCATCTGTTTCTCGATCGACTCGACCAGGCCCTATTGCGGGCGCAGCGCTCAGGCAACTTTGGC
>JBLHFL010000226.1:0-3452 GCA_047618105.1 Granulosicoccus sp. | reverse complement strand
GCACCTGATCAGGGGCTCGGTAATGGCTCTAAAACTGGAGATTCAGGGCTAACTGGTAACCGCCGCGCACCGGTATCAGGGCCATACTCAACCCGTCAGGATCGGGCACCAGCCATTGGTTAAAACCCATCGCGATGGCCGCGCCAGCGGTCACATCCCACCAGTCATGCTGGTCGGCATGGACTCGACTGTAGCCGACAAAGCTGGCGGCCAAATAGGCCGGCAGACCCACATCCCAACCGTAGCGCTTGGCCAAAAAGGACGCGCCCGAAAAAGCTGAGCTGGTATGGCCGCTGGGAAAGCTGAGGGTATTGCGACCATTCGGCCGCTCCTTGTTGACGGTGTTTTTTAACAGATGGGTCAGGGCAAAGGTCGACCCATAGGACATTAGCAGCGCTTTACGGCCGGCGACATCATCCTGGCTGAAGGTGGCCGCAAGCGCGGTCAAGGGCAAGGCTATCTGTAATACATCGCCCGTTGTTTCGATCAGGACCTGAGCCGATACCGTCGACATCGACAGTGCCAAACCAATGCAACAGCTCATCTTTTTAACATTATTCATGGTCGGACTATTCCTTGCGCCGTTAGGCTGGGTGGCAACTTAAAAGTCGGTATCTTCCCGACCCCGATTAATATGCAGTTTGTTTTCAAACTTTAGTCGATCGCTTTTTTTGATCAACACGTAGAGCGCACCAACGCCGCCGTGGTGTTTTTGCGCGCTGTGGAAGGCAATGACTTCCGGTATTTGTTTTAACCAGGTATTGACGCACGATTTCAAAAACGCCTTCGGCTCACTCAACTCGCCCTTACCATGCAGGATTATCGCACTGCGGGTATCGAAGCGCTGGCAATCGTGAATAAACCGATACACAGCCTCACGCGCCGCAAGCATTTTCATGCGATGCAGGTCCAGCCTGGCATCAATCGGATATTGGCCCCGTTTCAGGTTACGAAAAACCCCCAGCGACACCCCATTACTACGATATTCTAAGCCGTCCAGAGGCTGAACCAGATCGATAATCTCGTCGCTTAAATGATTGGTAGATTTCTGCTCTACCGTCACCGCCATCTGTCGTCGATGCTGGAGGGTCGGCTCGGCAACCTTACTTGAGCTGCGATCCACCTTACGGACCCCCTTAAGCGGCGTTACACCCTTCATTTCCTGCCGTAAAGCGGCCAAATCGTCGTCTTCTATCATAGATCACCCTTATTAGCCGTCGATCTTAGCGAATTCTGGTAGGCACAACCAGCCATATAGGTTTACCCTTAATGACACATGGTGGCGACCCTGCCCCTCCGATTGATCCGAGCCAAGCTGCCGGGGGGCCGAGACCGTGATCAGCGGCAGGGCATATCGATCGGGTCGGCCTTATTGGGCCGCCACGCGAAGGGTGTAAACATGCGGTAAAAGCCTTGGTCAACGGCTTGGGAAAGTTCAAAACTGCACCCATTTACAAGCTTTAAATTATTTGAGGTTCGACTATGAGCACACACAGCATTTTGCTGATCGACGATGATAGAGATCTGGCAGAATTGCTGGGTGAATATCTGTCGGCCGAAGGCTATCGACTCGAATCGGCCTATACTGGCGAAGAGGGTATAGAAGAGATTGCCAACCATCACTTCGACCTGGTGTTGCTCGATGTCATGATGCCCGGAATCGATGGTTTTGAAACCTTGAAACGCATTCGTCAGACCTCGATCGTTCCGGTTTTAATGTTAACCGCCCGGGGCGAGGAGACGGATCGCATTCTTGGCCTAGAAATGGGCGCCGACGACTACCTGGCGAAGCCCTATAGCCATCGCGAGTTGTTGGCTCGCATCAAAGCCCTATTGCGACGTATTGAATTGGATCGCACCCAGCAGCATGATGACAGCGGCATCATGGCCTGCCATGGTGTTGAGTTGAATTTCGATACCTATAGGGTCTACTGCGACGGTGAACACATACCGATGACCACCAGCGAGTTCAAGGTACTGCGTGTCTTAATGACTCGCGCGGGTAAAGCGGTGCCGAAGGAAGATCTCTACCTCGAGGTTTTAGGCCGCGAAATCATGGCCTATGATCGGTCCATTGACATGCATGTAAGCAATGTCAGGCGCAAGCTCGGCGGGACCTCTGAGCAGTCGAAAATCCAAACCATCCGCGGCATTGGTTATATGTTCATCGATCCGAATCAATAATCGCCACCCTGGCGTGAGCGCTCCCGCACTCGGGGTCGCGCTCACCACCGGCTGACCTAAGAGAAGTGTTCATGCAGTTAGGCAAGCTCAACCCTCTGGGGTCGGTTTTTGGCAAGATTTGGATCAGCTTCTGGTTATCACTGATTCTGATCGTTATCGCAGCCTATTTTGTGTCCTTTCAAGCAGCCAAGCAGTATCAGGTCGCCCCGCCGGCACCCCGTCATATCGCTACTCTCAGCAATATAGTCTTCCCGGATCTAGGTTTTGCTGGGACCGACCCTGCCCGTTTGGCGGTGATCCTAACCAATTATAATGAAACCGCCCGCTTCCAGCTTTATCTGGTCGATGACGCCTATCGCATGCTCGGCAGCCCTCAACCGCCCAAGCGCATCCTGGTGATGCTCTCAGAAATGATGGAACAAGAAGGCATGCAAGTTGGCCAGTGGCGCAATGAAGCCTGGCTCGGGCCTATTCCAATTGCGGTCAATAATGTTAACTATCGTTTATTCCTTCGTGGGGTACCGTCCTTACCGCCAGCGAACCTGCCGTTTTGGCTGGAAAGCCAGTGGATGCAATTGGCCCTAGCCCTGACCATTTCCGGCCTGATGAGCCTGCTCCTGACCTGGTCCTTGGTGCGCCCCATTGAAAAATTGCGCCAAACGGTGCGCGCCTTGGCGCGCGGCACGCTCAATGCACGCGCCGGATCCAGCGTCAGTCGGCGGGCGGACGAAATTGGTGAATTGGGCCGAGATTTTGACGATATGGCGACCCGAATCGAAGATCTGGTCTCCGCCCAGCAGCGCTTATTGAGCAATGTCAGCCACGAATTGCGCTCACCCCTGACCCGACTTCAGGTGGCTATGGGCATCGTGCGCCAAAAGGCACCGGAAGGCCTCGAGCGGGCACTCGATCGAATTGAACGCGAGAGCGATCGACTCGAGAATATGATTGCTCAAATACTTACCTTGAGCCGTTTTGAAAACGATATGCAGCAGGTCGAATGGCGCACCATCGAGCTCGATGACATCGTCCGCAAGGTAGTCGAAGATGCTCGGTTCGAGGCCGAACCACGGCAAATCACGATTGTTGATCAGATCGATGGCCCGCTGCAGATGGAGGGTGATGCCCAGCTGCTGCACAGTACGCTCGATAATGTGCTGCGCAACGCGCTGCGCTTCTCGCCGGCGGACGGTACCATTCGGGTGGCCCTGAGTCAGGGCCCAAGCCAGGTTACCCTTACCATCAGCGATGAGGGGCCTGGCGTGCCA
>JBLHFL010000225.1:0-3453 GCA_047618105.1 Granulosicoccus sp. | reverse complement strand
ACACTGGTTGGTCCAAAAGCCTGCGCACGAACGTTGGGCCATATTGGTCAATGAGTTTGGTGCTATCGGGCTGGATGCGGCGCTGCTCAACGGTGCCACTGAGCAGGCCGATACCAAAAACGATGATGTGTTTATCCAAGAGGTCGCCGGTGGTTGTCTCTGCTGTGCTGCCGGCGTGCCGCTGACCGTTGCCCTGAATCGCTTACTCAAACGCGCGCAACCGGATCGTTTCTTTATCGAGCCGACCGGACTGGGTCATCCCAAGGCGGTGTTGGCGGTGTTAACGGGACCTTTGTATCAGGGGGTGCTGGACGTGCAACAGACTGTGACTCTGGTCGATGCCCGCCTGATCAAAGATTCACGCTATAGCGAGCACCCAACTTTTCGCCAGCAATTGGCGATTGCGGACCGAGTTGTGGCCAGCAAGGCAGACCAATATCAGGGCACGGAATTCGCCGACTTGACAGCGTTTCTGAATGCCAATTTTCCCAAATTGGCCGCGCCGATGCGTTCTAGTGCAGAACAGCCGGTCAGCTTGGCGCAGCTACTGGCGGACGGAACCGACGCGTCAGTCGTCTCACATTCAGCGCCGGCGCTAACCATTGCTCAACCCCGGATAAATCTGCCCTTGGGCCCAGCCCCACGTGACTGGGTTTGTTTACAAAATAGCAGCGCGGGCTATTACAGCATCGGCTGGCAATTTTTGCCGACTGATCGTTTTGACCCATCGGCTCTGATTGCGCTGATTGATGAGGTGCGCCCAATTCGTGTTAAGGCCTGGATCAATACCGCAGCGGGCTCATTGCAGATCAATCGGACCCTCGGCGCCGAAACCGAAACCGAAACCGAAACCGAAACCGAAACCGAAACCGAAACCGAGTCAGAGGCGCCCGCCCAATCAGTCAATCGACTGGAACTGATCCTTGACCGAGCACTTGACGCAGCCCCGCTCACCACCCGGTTACGAGCTTGCTTGCTTAGCTAGCTCACTGTAACGGGCCCTAGCTCAGCCGATATAAGATCACTCGAACGCACGCTTTACAGCATTGCGACAACTAACTCGGTTGATTCGTCGCCCGTGCCCTAAACTGCTATTTCCTCTTGCTTGAAACGCCTATAGGCCTATATTCCAGCTTCGAAACTGTGATTTATCAATGGGATGCGATCGACCGTTTGCATTGGTGCCGATCGATTCCAACAGAAGGAAGCCATCCATCGTGCCTGTCCCTGGACCCCTGAACCGAGCTGGCAAGGCGCAATTGCGCAAGAGCCTAACCCTATCCCAACGGGAGAGTTTTGCCTCGGCCTTAATGACCGGCAGTTTTGACCAATATGTTAACGCCTTCGCGGTATTTTTAGGGGCTACCTCGGTTCAGATCGGCTGGCTTACTGCCTTGCCGCAGTTGCTCGGTGGGCTGTTCCAGTTGATTGCGGTTTGGTTCGGTCAATGGGTGCATCGCCATCGACTGATCTTTATCAGCGCCGCGGTGCAGTCTATGGCCTTGGTGTTGGTGGCGCTCTTGGCGATCCCAAATCTATTCGACCAACCCATAAGCATACTGTTGTTGGCGTTGGCGCTTTACCATACCTGTGCCAACCTGATTCTGCCGCACTGGCGCGCGTGGATGGGGCAGTTGGTGCCCGATGCGATGCGTGGTCGGTTCTTCGGCCGGCGCAGTCGTATTGCCATGCTGACCTCTTTCTTGGCGTTCTTGGGCGGTGGTCTGCTGCTCACCGGAAGCCAGTCGCTGGGCCTAACCTGGCTGGGTTTTAGCGCGCTCTTTAGCGTGGCCGCTTTTGGTCGCGGCGCCTCGACTGTGTTGCTCGCCAAGATGCACGACAGCCATGAGCAGCCGACCCTGGGGGAGCGGCACAGCTTGGCGCAATCGTTACGCCATCTCTACCAATTGTGGGACGACCGTGAGTTTCGCCGCTTCAGTCTGTTTATGGCCGGTATGCAGTGTTTTGTCGCCCTGTCGGGGCCGTTTTTTGCCATCTACATGCTGCGCGACCTGCAGTTCACCTATACCCAGTTTACCCTCAGTACCGGCAGTTCGATTCTGGTGCAATTTTTGATGCTGCCTTTTTGGGGCAAGGTGTGTGATCGCAAGGGTAATCGTTATGTTATGGCGATCTGCGCCAGCATTATTCCGGCCCTGCCGGTGTTGTGGCTGTTTTCCGATAACTATTTGTATTTGATTTCAGTGCAGGCGATGGGTGGTTTGGCCTGGAGCGGTTTTACTCTAGCCAGTTCGAACTACCTCTACGATCAGAAACCGCGTCACCTGCATTTTGCCAGCTATTCGGCGTTGCACTCCTCGGTGGGCGCCCTGGCGGTGTGTCTCGGTGCCTTGGCTGGCGGCTATATTATTCACTGGTTACCGGCGGATTTTTCGTTGGCGGGAATACGGGTGCATATTGAACGGCCGATCGCGGTGATCTTTATTCTGTCATCGTTGATGCGGTTATTGATCGTACTCTGGTACATCCCCGGAGCGCCAGAGCTGCGAGTGAGTGAGCGGGGTAGGGTGCGTGACTTGATGATTCGGGTTGCCCGTTTCACGCCGATCTCCGGTGTGGTGTTCGATGTGGTCAACCGGCGTCGCAACGACACCGATTAACCGGGCCAAGCACTGGGCCGTTTAAACGGCCAGCGCCAAGCGCGTTACTAGACCGGTCCGGTATATTCACCCCGGGCTGGATAGTTATTTTTGATCGCAAAATCCACGGCACCGAGCAGCTCACTGAAATGGGGGCGGACAAAAGGCATGGTATTGACCGAGCCAAAAAACAGCGATTGATCTGGATTGACTAGAAATAGGCCCGGTTCAGAGAACAGCGCCGGTTCTTCGATGCCGATCGAGGTGGTACCGCGCGAGGTGGAGATATACAGACCCCAGTCACGCGCATCGGCCAGGCTCAGGCCATAGGCAACACGCAAGTTCTCGGCAGATATTTTTTTCGCCATATCTTGCGCCCGTTCCATCCCATCGGAGCTAATAGCAACGGTATTGATGCCGCGTTCGGCGAAGTCGGCGCTGAGTTTTTCCAGCTCAGTTAGATATTTAGCGCAGATGGGGCAATGCAGCCCGCGATAGAAACACACCAGGGTGCCGCGCTCACCGGCCTCGGCTGACAGGGTAAAGCTGCCACCGCCGACCAGCGGCAGGTCGATGTCAGGTGCGGTTTGTCTGGGAATCAGCATAGAAATTCTCTCTTTTAAATTGGCCAGTATTGACTAAGGTTGGCTCTATGGTAACGCATGATCTATCATAATAAATTCATTTCTCATGATAATTTGTGCTTTTATGGCCGTTGATCGCTTATCTGCGCTCTTTCATCACTTTCATCTTCAGGCGATTCCGCCCGATAGCGTCAAGGGTCTGAGCGCCAATCTGCGCCTGTGCACAACACGCCCCCTCACAGCGCCGGGCATGGAGCTGCAGTTCAGCC
>JBLHFL010000224.1:0-3488 GCA_047618105.1 Granulosicoccus sp. | reverse complement strand
TCGGATTCGGCCAGTAAATAGGCGTGAATCTGGATGGTTTGGGTCTGGCCGATACGGTCTAGGCGGCCGATACGCTGTTCTAACATATCCGGATGGGTCGGCAGATCCCATAAAATAAGATGATGGCAGAATTGAAAATTGCGTCCCTCTCCGCCGATCTCGGAACAAACCAAGATCTGCGCCCCGCCATCGGCTTCGGCGAAATGGGCCGCGGCACGATCGCGTTCGATCAGGTCGAGGTCTTCATGGAAGGAGGTCGCCTCTAGGCCGTGCTTCTGAAAGAGTTGAAAGGCGACATCCTTGGCGGTGTCCATATCGTGTGCGATCAAGAGGATTTTTTGGTCCCGATGCAGCAACAGCCATTTGGCCAGGGCGGCAATACGGGCGGCCTCATCATCAAACAGGGTTAGATCGGCTTGGCGGGAATGGAACCCGGCAACGCCCTTACGGGTATTGCGGTACACCACGCGACCGGTGCCATGGCGATCGAGCAGGGCGCTGAGCGCCCGTTGATTGTCGTTGTTCCATTGAATGCCCAAGGCTTCCAATTCGGCAATATGAGCAGGCGTCACGTTATCGTCGTCGAGCGCGCGCGCCAAACCGGACAGTTCGGTAAAGCTCGACTCATCTTGCTGATACTTTTCCATACTGGTAAAACGGCCGGCATCCAACAGCTGCAGGCGACCAAAGTGGGCATTCATGCCCAGCTGCTCTGGCGTGGCGGTCATCAACAAGAGATGCGGGGTCTGTTCGGCCAATATAGTCCAGTGCAATAACTCGGCATCCGGTTCGGTGGGCAGATGGTGGGCTTCATCGACCACCAGCATATCCCACTCTTGCTCCATGATTTGCGCCAGACTGTCGATGTTTTTCAATTCCCGATGGCTGATCAGATGGACCTGGCCGATGCCAAAGTCATGCTCTTCATTTTGGTACAGCTCGCAGTAGAGCGAGAAGCGGCGGATTAACTCCACCAGCCATTGCGCCTGCAAGGCTTCGGGCACGGCGATTAAAACCCGTTTGGCACGGCCCTGATGCACCAGCCGGTTGATGATCAGGCCGGCTTCAATGGTTTTGCCCAGACCGACTTCATCGGCGAGCAGGGCGCGCACATGGGTGTGTTCGGTGGCTTTCTTGGCGACATAGAGCTGATGCGGTAGCAACGAAGAACGGGTGCCGAGTAGGCCGTTCATATGGCCATTCCAAATGGCTTGAATACCGCGGGTTAGGGCAGAGCGGAACGAAAACCAGTTTGGATGATCGGTTTGTCCGGTTAGCAGGCGCATCACCGGGTTGTTGCGCTTGACCGTATCGGCCAGGTCAGTCTCGGTGACCATTTGAGCGGTGGTCGTTTCATAGATGATCAAACCGTTTAGGTGATGGACCTCGGCTATCTCCATCGGCCCCTGTTCACGATGCTCTAGAGTATCGCCTACTTCTAAGACCAGTCGGGTGAGCGGAGCGTCGCGCAAGGCATATTGACGTTCGGTGTCGCAATCTGGGAAGAACAGCCTGACCGCACGCGGGTCTAATCCCTGAACCAGACCCAAACCTAACTCAGGCTCACTGTCGACTAACCAACGTTGACCTTGCACGAATTGCGTCATATTGACCTCTCAGACTATTAAGGGCCGGTATTCTACGTATTCTGACCAACTATGAAAGGCCGAAAAGAGTATAGAACCCTCGTTTATCGGTTAAAGAGTGCACTGTTTGGCTTCGGGTCAGGCCCAAAGCCATTATCGAACCCGCATTAGACCCGCCAAGCTTGCATCTTAAGGCCTTACCGACCTAAGCTAGCAGGCATCTAAAGCCAGGTTCGCGGCCATTCCGTCGCCGCCTGAGTCATTGAAACATAGAGGAACTATGACCGAATTGAATCTCAAGATGACCGAACTATCCCCATTCAACGCGTTTGAGTCGGTAGATTCGCGCTATATCGAATCCCTCAATGTGCGTTTGGAGCATTATCGTCATAAAAAAACCGGGGCCGAACATTTCCACCTGGCCAGCGATCTCGACGAAAATGTCTTTATGGTGTCATTGCGCACCATGCCCCAAGATTCCTCCGGCGTGGCGCATATATTGGAACACACCGCGCTCTGTGGCTCGCAGAAGTACCCGGTGCGCGACCCGTTTTTCATGATGACCCGCCGTTCGCTCAACACTTTTATGAATGCCATGACCAGCAGCGATTGGACGGCCTATCCCTTTGCCAGTGAGAATAGCAAAGACTACGAGAATCTGCTCTCGGTCTATCTCGATGCGGTATTCTTTTCGCGGCTCGATAAGCTGGATTTCCTGCAGGAAGGCCATCGTCTGGAATTTGAAGATATGAGCGACCCCAGCACACCCTTACAGTATAAAGGTGTGGTGTTTAACGAAATGAAGGGCGCGATGAGCTCGCCGGTATCGCATCTATATCAGGTCTTCAAAAGCCATATCTTTCCGTCCAATACCTATCACCATAATAGCGGCGGCGACCCGGAGCATATTCCGGACCTCACCTATGAGCAGTTAAAGACGTTCTATACAACCCATTATCACCCGTCCAATGCTACCTTTTTCACCTTTGGCAACCGGCCCGCCGCTGATATCCAGGAGCGCATCGAGACTCTGGCCTTGGATCGCTTCGAACCCCTCAGTCATAAGCTGTCGGTACCGCTGGAAAAACGCTTCAATCGCAAGTTGCGCGTCGAAGATGCCTATCCGTCAGAAGGCGATGTCGCCGACAAGACCTTCTTATCGCTCGGTTGGCTATTAGGCGAAAGTACCGATTTGTTCGCCCAACTGGAGGCGCATCTGCTCTCCGATCTATTACTCGATAACAGCGCATCCCCGCTGCGCCATGCTTTAGAAACCAGCGGCTTGGGCACCAATCCCTCGCCCCTGTGCGGCCTGGAAGATTCGAATCGTGAAATGATGTTTATGTGTGGCATCGAAGGCAGCAATGGCGAGCAGGCCGATGCCTTCGAGGCGCTGGTGATCCAGACTTTGACCGATATAGCCGAGCAGGGCGTTAGTCAGGATGATGTCGATGCCATGCTGCATCAATTGGAGTTGTCGCAACGAGAAATTACCGGTGATGGCCACCCCTATGGTTTACAGTTGATATTTTCGGTAACCGGTGCGGCCACCCATGGCGGTTCGGTGATGGAGTCCCTGGATATTGACAAGGCCCTGGCGCAATTGCGCATCGCATCGGCCCAGCCGGGCTATATCAGTGACCTGATCCATCGTTTATTACTCGATAACAGCCACAGTGTGCGCCTTATTATGCGTCCGGATCCGCTCTACTCAGACCGTCAAGCGGCCAATGAACGAGCTCGTTTGGATGCCATTCAGGCCCAGCTGAGTGACGCCGAGGCTCAGGCAATAGTCGATGCCTCCTTAGCCCTCAAGGCCCGCCAGGAACAGGATGACGATAGCGAAATTCTACCCAAGGTCACGCTGAGCGATGTCAAGCCGGCCGTGAAGCGTCAAACCCC
>JBLHFL010000223.1:0-3523 GCA_047618105.1 Granulosicoccus sp. | reverse complement strand
ATCGCCGACCCGCCAATTCAGATCGTTGGCGGCCACCCAAGCCTGCAAGCGCTCTTGGGTGGCCGCCACATCGGCGGGATTATCCAACAACAGCACGGCGAACTGAGCCTGCACCGGGAGCGTAACGTGCGCCGCGACACCGGGACTGGAATTAGCGGCAAGCGCTATCGGCTCAGCCACGACTGACTCATTGCTCAGCTCGGGGGTGATCAGGCTAGAGCCGTTACCAAATAGGTCAGGCTCCGCCGCGCCCACCAGCGTGGCCTCGCCAAACAGACTGTCCTCAGTGACCTGGCCTAAAATATCGCTTTCCGCTGCGGACAGCTGCACCTCTATGACTTGCTGGTGGTTTAACGACAGCAGCGCTTGTGAGGTTTTCAGGTCTACCAGGCTCATCAGCTCCAACTGCGGCGCGGCGATGGTTTTAAAGGCAAACAGGCCGCTGATCGTGACTTCACGAATCTTGATGCCATTGTCACCCATCACGGTGATCAATAGCGTTTCGCCCACCTTGATAGGACTGCCCTGAGCCTCCGCGAGCGCATCGGCCACGCCAATACTAAGCGCAATCGACGGCGCGTCACCAGACCAGAGCCCGCCCTCAAGCCAGGTCAATGGCTGTGCGAAACTGTGCTGCCAAACGGTTGGGTCGATACCCCAGAACAGCGAACCACCCTGCTCGCCCTGGTTAGTCTCCAATATACCGCGACCGACCGTAGTCGGTGAGACCGACTGGACATTGGCTTGCGCCGCCAATTGGCCAGCAAATTCGTCGAACCGCTCCAGTGCCTGGACACCGTCCGTGCCGAATGACCCAAAGATACTCAGGTCGCCTTCATCCTCGACCGGCGCATAGATAAAGATGTCACCGCTGTATTGTTCGGTAAAGCTGTGGCGCAAGCCGACCGAAATGGAATCCATAATCGAATTACCCATCACCAACAGGGTCACGCCCAGCGCGATCAGGCCCCCTACGATCAGGGTTTTGCTGCGATGTTCGGTGAGATTGCGCAGTGCGATTTTGGTAATCATGGGCTACTCCGCCTGTGCCATCGGTTCGGCTGCAGCGGCGTGATCACCGGTTGCGCTTTTACCGTTCTGGAAATATTCATCGATGATGGTGCCGTCCTGCAGTTTCACCACATGATCGGCGATTTCAACGACGCGCGGATCGTGCGTCGAAAAGACAAAGGTGGTACCCAACTCCTGATTCATTTGATGCATCAGCGCAATGATCTGCGCCCCCGTTTTAGAATCCAGGTTGGCAGTCGGTTCGTCGGCCAGCACAATGCTCGGTTTGGTCACCAACGCTCGGGCGATGGCCACCCGCTGACGTTGACCGCCGGACAGTTCGTTCGGGCGATTGATGCGCCGATCGGCCAGACCAACCTGCTCAATCAGATGATTAATCCAGTCCTGTTGTTCGGCGGGCGCCCAATTGGCATAGGGATTATGCTTACTGCTGTCGAGCAAGAGTGGGAATTCAATATTTTCACGTACATTGAGCACCGGAATCAGGTTAAAGGACTGAAAGATAAAGCCCAGCTTTTGATGGCGTAAACGGGTTATCTCGACTTCGCTCATGCTGCCGGTAATGATGCCGTTTATCTCCACCTGGCCCGACGTCGGTGCGTCGATGCACCCAATCAGATTCAGAGCGGTCGATTTACCGGATCCAGACGGACCGCTTAGGGCAATGAAATCGCCAGCATGGGCCGCAAAACTGACGTCATTCAAGGCCTTCACCAGGGTGTTACCCAATGCATACTGTTTGGTCACGCTATCTAACTTAATTACTGCCATCGTTCGTCTCCGTTACCTTTTGTGAATAACGCTATTAAAACCGTATCTGGGAGGCATCGACATTGATGAAAAAAAACGCGCCATAACAATTTGTTATAATCTGTTATCGGATAGCAATGGGCTAAGCGCGGGCGCTTTTCTACACTGAGCCACATCAAAACAGCCCAAACGAGCCGAACCTATGAAACTATTGACGAACTCCCGCAGCCTGCTCACGACAGCCTTGACCAGCAGCCTACTTTTAGCTGGCGTATGGGCCGCTGCCGAGAGCGGCAGCGACACCCTGGCAGCGATCGACCGGAACACCAACTTGCTCGACAACGATGTCTCGATGGTATCCACGATGATCACCGAGAGCACCACAGATGGAGTGGAAAAGAATATTGTCCGCATGTTTCGCCGGGATCGTGATGATACCTTTTTAATTCTGTTTCAAGAGCCGGAAAACATCCGCGGCCAAGGCTATCTGCAGATCGATGAAACCCTATGGTTTTACGACCCGGAGAGTCGAAAATTTACCCATACTTCGATCAAGGATAGTTTTAAGGACTCCGACGCCAATAATTCGGATTTCGGCTCATCAACCTGGGCCATCGATTACCGCGTCACCGGTTCTGAGGCGGCCAAACTGGGCTCCTTTTCGACCCATGTGCTAACCCTAGCCGCAACCAGTGATGAGGTGACCTACCCGAGCATGAAAATTTGGGTCAATGACAGTCCCCTGCTGGTACTCAAAGCTGAAGCCTATAGCTTAAGCGGCCGCCTGATGCGCACCTCCTACTTCCCGTCCTATACCAAGGCCGGTGACGCCTATATGGCAACGAAAATGATTTTTGTCGACGAAGTCGTCAGCGGCGATAAGACCACCCTAACCTTCGATCAGGTCAGCACCGTCGATTTGGACGATTCCGTCTTTACCAAAGCCTATGTTGAACGCGTCAACAAATAAGGAGTTTATCGATGCAGCCATTCACAACCTACTCCAGCCGCACTGGTCTGGCCCTTACGATGGTGCTTGCCGTCGGCCAGGTGAACGCCGGCGACGATGTCTTTGGCACGCCAGCCGAACCCGGTGACGACCTGTTTGGCGGCGCGTCATTGGTGACTGACGTCATTGCCAACGAGGTGAATTTGGCCGAAGACATGCTCACTGGGGATGAGGTACTCAACTGGTCCGGATCGTTCGCCTGGCAGAGCGCTGGGATTTTGATCGACCAGCCAACGGTTGAACATGACCCCCTGGTGCAGTCCGAATTGTCGGGCAATCTGAAACTCGATGCCCGGCCCAGTGTCGACTATCGTGTTTTGCTCAACTTAGATTACAGCGCGACGGCCGATGGCAGCAGCAGTTTGTTGCGCGAAGCCTTTGCCGATTTCGACCTCGACAACCAACTCTTTATTCGTGCCGGGCAACAAACCCTGCAGTGGGGCGTGGGCTATTTTTACAGCCCAGCCGACACCCTGAGTCAGGACTCGATCGACGCCAACGACCCCGATCAGGATCGGATCGGCACCATGGCGGCTAAAATCCATAAGCCCAAGGGTACCGCCAACTACTATGCCTATCTGCTTCCCGACGATACCGCCAACAGCTACAGTATCGCCGTTAAGGGTGAATGGTTATTGGGCAGTCAGGAATGGGGCCTGGGTGTTGTTAGGCAGGCCAATAACGAACTCAACCTAGTGGTCACCGGTTCGGTTCCGACCGACCTGGGCGATC
>JBLHFL010000222.1:0-3545 GCA_047618105.1 Granulosicoccus sp. | reverse complement strand
AATGGTTTGGCGGTCCGCGCTCTGTAAACGGGTGTCACCCCAGGCGCGCATCTGTTGTTTGGCTAAAACCGTTTTTGGCCAGGGCGTATTCAGACTGTCGTTGGACAAGCCATGGATGCCGGGTGCCAACCATTGGCCGCTCGGGTGAATGCTGCTGAAATAGAACAGCCGTTGGCCATCGCCTAACACCAGATTGAAACCGCCATAGTCGTCTAGGCGCGCCAGAATAGCGCGATGGTAGGCCTCAATGCCCGCACCGCCTTGGAGAAAGTCGCGCACCAGATCACCTCGGCTGAAGGCCGAACTGGCGCCGATAAAACCGGGTCGAATATTGGTCAGCAAGGCAAAATAACCGCGCTGATTGAAGCCCAACCAGGTACCGCCCGCCTGCAAGTCCTTGCCGGCGAGCAACGTTCGGTCGGGCCACCAATGCATGGCCTGGGTGGGGCGTTGGCGAAACTCATCGCGGTTGGCGACCAGATTCAAGGGTGTGGCGCTACCGGGTTGCCAAGAAAAAACCGCTAAACACATACTTACTCCGCACTGTGCAGTGCAATGAGATGGCCATCCGGATCCTGAATTACCGCTCTTTGACCAAAGGGTTCCATACTCTGTATTGGTTGCACCAGGACCCCACCGTGCAATCGGGCGCGCGCAATGGCTTGGGCTAGGCGGCCCTGGCAGTTGAAATAGGGCAGCATAGCGCCCGTTGGTTCGAGCCGGTGGGCGCGTTCGATTAGGGTAAGACCGGAACCGGCGCCGGAAAACTGTAGGGTTGCACTGGCACTGTGGGGCCGGGCATCGCGCAAAGGCAGGTCAAAAATAGCACCGTAAAAGGCAATCGACGCGTCCAGGTTGGTGACCGGGAGGTCGAGCCAGAGCAATAGGTTGGGGTTTTGTGGCTGGGTCATAGCGGCGCGCACGGCAAAAACAGCAGTGTAGGGCAGTGACCGCGTGTTGACAACGGCCTTACCCTGGACGCCGAACTAGCCCTGACTGTCGGTCGATTCAAAAATCTTGTCGGCACTGGCGGCGACGAAACCCTGGTACAGCTGGCCGGCGTCATCGCAATAGCGCTTGGCAAACTCGTAATAACAGGTTGAGACCTCATGGCGGTCACCGTCGGCAAATTCGAACTCTTGGGTCGAGGCTAGGGTCGATGACTGCTCCAGCATTACTGCCGGCGAGCCCTTGACCCGGCCGCCACTGGCGTTGATGTTGAAGCCTAACGCCTCAACAAACTCATTCAGTTCGGCCACCTCCGACATCTGCGCCAGGGCATTGATGCTGATCGTGAAATGGTTTACTCGCAGACCGATAATGCTCAACCAGGCGGCATATTCACTCTCGGCCGCGAGCACCTGATAGTCGGCAAAGGTCGGTACAAGCCAGGCTCGGCCGCGCCAGAATACGCTCGCATCCGCGGCCGTATCGGCCGGCATTTGGCCGATTAACGGCTGGAGAATAGCTTGGCTTTCGGCCGACAATTCTTCGACCCGCAGCTCACTGATAAAGATGCGCGGCAAGTCTGGACTCGGCGGCGTGTAGCCCATGGCATCGAGTTTTTTGCCGGCAAAGTAATAGGGTTCAAAACGCTTATACCCAAGTGCCAGAATCAGGGGTTCCAGTGCTGCGAGCTGGGCCGGGCCCTGGTTAAAGGTGCGAAACGCGATATGATCGTTCAATACCGTTTCACCACGCGTCCTCAACGCTCCTTCAATGGCCTCTGCCTGCGGTGTCATCTTGATATAGTCTTGCCAGATCTGTTGATAAAATTCACTAGTATTCACGATTGGTTCCTGCCTGAGTCATTGAGAGTGGGCCGCTGCCGAGTTAGCCAAAGCATAGGATGGAACCGCTGGTGACGTTACCAGCGGTACGCCCTGTTGTTATGGGAAAGAGACATGAGCTCAGGGCGCTAACGAGTCGCTCAGTCTTAGGGCGTCGGCCGAGCGCCGTTGTAAGCGCAGCTTATGCACACCATCCCAGACCAACAGCGCTAAGGCGCTCCAGATAATACCGAAGGTGACTAACTTGGCAGGCTCCAAGGGTTCGTTGTAGACAAATACGGCGAGTAAAAACATGCCACTGGGGCCTATATATTGGAAGAAGGCAATGGTCGACAGGGGCATTCGGTTGGCCGCTGCGGCAAAACAGATCAACGGAATCATCGTCACGGGTCCGGCGATGAACAATTGGAAATTGGTGAATGAGTCGTTGGTAAAAAAATTGGCGCTTGAACTAGTGGCGAAAAGCAAATAGATCAATGCGATGGGCAACAGCAGGCCGGTCTCGAGTGCCATGCCTACGAAGCTGTCGACCGCTAGCTTCTTGCGGACTAGTCCATAGAGTCCGAAACTGGTGGCCAACGCCAGCGCCACCCAGGGTAATTCACCAAAGCGAATCAATTCAAAGAGGACGGCGATCAGACAGAGGGCTGCGGCAATTTTTTTGATTCGATCGAGGCGCTCGGCGAAAAAAATCATCCCAAGTAAGATATTGATCAATGGATTGATGTAATAACCCAAGCTGGCACTGAGCATTTGATTGTCATTGATGGCCCAAATAAAGACCCCCCAGTTGGTGCCGATGATGAGGCTTGAGGCCAATAGGCTGAGGCGGATTTTAGGGTTGCACAGTGCGCTCCACAACGGACGCCAGCGCCGACTGAGGGCGATGATGATTAGCGTCAAGACCAGGCTCCAGACGACCCGATAGGCGAGGATATCCAACGCTGGTAAAGCCCCCACCCATTTGAAATAGACTGGCCCGATGGCCCAAAGGGTGAACGCGGTCAATGCAAATAAATAACCTTGTCGTTGTTGCTGGTCCATACTAAGCCTCTGGCATACATCGTTGACGGCCAGTCAACGCTGCCGGGCGCAGACCATAACCACAACCGGTGGGTTACACCAATCATTTATACCCGCTAGACAGAGATGACCGAGTTTTTCGCTTGGGTGAGTAGTCCTGTTCGGCAAACTAAGGCACAATAAAGCCCGTATTTAGGGCCGATCCGGCCAGTGTGTGGCATAACCAACACCAGATAGGGTTCTCGACGAATTTGGGCCTGTTAACTCAATAGAAGGGATTAAGACCAATGATTCGCAAATGTATGTTTCCAGTAGGCGGTTACGGCACACGTTTCTTGCCGGCCACCAAAGCACTGCCCAAAGAGATGTTGCCTGTTGTGAACAAGCCTCTGGTGCAATACGGCGTGGAAGAATCGATCGAAGCGGGCTTGAATTACATCGGTTTCGTCACCGGGCGCGGCAAACGCGCCATCGCTGACCACTTCGATATTTCCTATGAGCTGGAGCACCAGATCAATGGCTCGACCAAGGAACAGTATTTAGAATCGATTCGTCATGTGATGGAAACCGGGGTGTTCTCTTACACCCGACAGAAAGAAATGAAGGGTTTGGGCCATGCCATCTTAGCGGGCGAAACCCTGATCGGTAATGAGCCCTTCGGCGTGGTGTTGGCCGATGACCTCTGTGTCAACGAGCCGGGCGAAGACAATGTGCTCGCGCAGATGGTAAAGA
>JBLHFL010000221.1:0-3581 GCA_047618105.1 Granulosicoccus sp. | reverse complement strand
CCAATCTCTTGCAAGCCCAGCGCGATTATTTTGGTGCGCACAGTTATCAACGCATCGATCAGGCTGAGGAAAAGTCCTATCATTTTAATTGGTCGGATGCGCAGCGGACAGAAACAGAATTGGGCTAATACTTTTTCAGAGCGGGTCAGTAGAGACAAAAAAAGCGGATCCGGGAGATCCGCCAAAAAAAGCTTAGAGCTAAGAGTAAAGATAAAACCTGATGAAAATGTTAATTAGGTCAATTTGTTAATCCAGTGTAAACCATCGACGGTTCCCGCCAGTGGCTTGTATTCGCACCCGACAAAGCCAGCGTAACCATCCTTGTCCAACTCAGCCAGCAGGTAACGATAGTTCAGTTCCCCCACATCCGGTTCATGACGGTTTGGCACACCGGCAATCTGAACATGATCGACATAGGCACGTAATTTTCGAAACGTGCTGAGAACATTGCCTTGCATCATTTGGCAATGGTAAAAATCAAACTGGAGTCGCACATTGGGTTCGTCGATTTCGTCGATTAAGGCCGCACCATCTTCTTGGTAATTTACAAAATAGCCTGGCATATCGATATCATTGATCGGCTCAACCAAGATAGTAAGGCCCGCCTCCTTAACCTGCTGTGCCGCATAGCGCAGATTCGAGACATAGGTTTCAGTCGCCAAGGCTTGGTCGATATTATCGGGCATTAGACCGGCCATCACATGCAAACGTGTATTGCCCAATACTTTGGCATATTCCAAGGCCGTCGCAATACCCGCGCGGAACTCCTCTTCTCGGCCCGGGATACAAGCAATGCCTCGTTCACCGGCTGCCCAGTCGCCCGGCGGGGCGTTAAATAAGGCCTGTACTAAGCCATGTTTTTGCAGCTGGGCACGTATGTCTTGGGCGCTAAAAGCATAGGGGAACAGATATTCAACGGCATCAAATCCCGCCGCGGAAGCGGCTTGAAAACGATCCATAAAGTCGACTTCGGTGAACAGCATCGAAAGATTAGCAGCAAGTTTTGGCATCGGGGTCTCCTGCCGTTGAGAATTTTTGATTCAGTTCATCAATCTGTGCCGGGGTGAGCAGGCGCGGTTGATGATTCATCAGGGTGATGTACAGTTTGGCGGTCTCTTCCAACTCTTCGGCGGCATAGACCGCCGCTTCCAAGGTTGGCGCGGCAACGATGGGCCCGTGATTGGCCAACAGCACACAATGATGCTTGGCGGCAACCAGCGCGATTTCCTCGCCCAAACGCGGGTCGCCCGGTGGGTGATAGGGCGTTAAGGCCACTGGCCCAAGACGCATAATCGAATAAGGGGTCAGGGCTGGCAACATATTATGGGCATCGTGCCCGGCCAAGCAGGCGACTGCGGTTGCATAAGTCGAATGAAGGTGGACCACGGCCTTATCTTGGGGCCGTTCGGCTAAAAAGGCCGCATGCAGAAAAAATTCCTTCGATGGCTTCTTGCCACTGAGCAAGTTGCCCTGGGCATCGAGGCGGGAGATATCCGCTGGATCCAAATTTCCTAAGCAGCAGTTTGTCGGGGTCATTAACCAACCATCGTCGAGCCGGACACTGATATTGCCCGAGCTACCCGCGCTCAACCCCCGATTAAAAAGGGAGCGACCAAAATCACTGATTTGCTGGCGTAAATCCTGTTCGGTTAGGCTCATAACATGGCCTCAACCGCTTTGGCAAAGAAATCTCGATCGCCAAAGTTACCCGATTTAAGCGCCAACAACTGAGGCTGTGCACTGATGGATTCGGTCAGCGGAACGCCGGGCGCAATGCTTTGACCGATCTTGATCGCGCTAATGTTTAACGCTTGCACCACGGAACCCGACGTCTCCCCGCCGGCGACGATGAATTTTCGGATACCTGCCTGGGCCAGTTGGCGCACTACCTCGGCCATAACACCTTCAACCAAGGTACCGGCGGCGTCGACGCCAAGTTGTTGCTGTACCGCCTTAATAGCTTCCGGTGTGTCAGTTGCGTAAATCAGTGCCGGACGGCTCACCGACTGTTCTTTATACCAGGCCACTATGTCATCCGCCGTTTGCGAGCCATCGTTAATTTTAAGCGGTTCAACCTTAAGCGACGGGTGATCTTGACGGTACTGCGCAACCTGTTCTTGGGTTGCTATTGAACAACTGCCGGACAAGAGCACAATTCCGCCGGCGACCTTACTTAAGGCGCCAGAGTCGGCTTTTTTGGTTAGCAGCCCTTTAGCCGCAAAGTTATCGGCCAGACCAACAGCCAAACCGGAACCGCCGGTCAATAATTTAAGGTCACGAGCGGCATGGCCGATTGTAACTAGGTGATCGTAGTTGAGTGTGTCAACGATCGCATAGTGGTGCCCTTGCTTTGCTAGTTCTCCGAAGGCCTTGCCAGTTGCTTCGACGCCCTGATCTAGCACTTGGTGATTGACCAGGCCGACACTATGACGCGTCTGAGCATCTAATACGCGCACCAAGTTAGCATCGGTCATCGGGGTGAGTGGATGGTGCTGCATGCCACTCTCGTTCAATAGGACGCCATTGACGAACAAATAGCCGTTATAAACGGCACGGCCATTGATCGGTAAAGACGGGCAAGCAATGGTGAATTTCTCACCCAGTGCATCCAGCAAGGCATCGCTAATCGGGCCGATGTTGCCGTCCGCTGTGGAGTCGAAGGTGGAGCAGTATTTAAAATAATATTGCTCGCATTGGTATTGCTGCAGCCACTGCAGTGCTAATAAGGATTCTGCCACCGCTTGGTCAGTTTTCTGTGTGCGCGTTTTCAGCGCGATGACCACCGCATCGGCGCCGTCAAGATCAACCGGTCCGGTCGGCACACCAATGAGCTGAACGGTGCGCATGCCGGAGGCGACCAAGAAGCTGGCCAGGTCCGTTGCGCCGGTAAAATCGTCGGCTATACAGCCGAGAAGGATGGGCATGTCGACACTCCTTATGATTTGCTTTGGGGCAAATTAACACCGGGGTACGCCTTGATAACGGCGGAATCATCTTCCTGGCCGAAACCGGCGGCACTGGCGGTTAGAAACTGCTGCAGGGCACTGGCGGCGATCGGCAAGGGGAATTTCATCTCATGGCCGGCGTCTAATACGATCCCCAGGTCCTTGACGAAGATATCCACCATACTATTGGGGCTGTAGTCGCCTTTCAGGATGTGCGGGACGCGATTTTCAAACATCCACGAGCAACCGGCACTGTTGCAGATAATTTCATAGACCATCTCTGGGTCAAGACCTGACTTAATGCCTAATGCCATGGCCTCCGCGGCGGCGGCTATATGAACCCCGGCCAGCAGTTGGTTGACCATCTTCACCGATTCGCCGGCGCCGACGTCGTCCCCAACCACATAAAGTTTGGCCGATATGGCATCGAAGACGGTCTGGCATTGAGCAAATGCCTCGGGCGCACCCGAGGCCATAATTGACATATCGCCGGTCATGGCCTTGGCGGCTCCACCGCTGACGGGGGCATCAATCATGGTTAAATCTATGGCCGACAAGCGCACGTTGAGATCTCGGGCATAGCTGGCCGAGGTAGTACTGCATAACACCACAATCGTGCCAGCAGGCAATTCATTA
>JBLHFL010000220.1:0-3583 GCA_047618105.1 Granulosicoccus sp. | reverse complement strand
GGCGGCTAATTCCGGATAAGCTGCCAAGAGTTCATCCTTTACCACGATTAGATGATTAATGGGATAGAGGCCGCGGTGCTGCAACGCGGACAGGCCTGCTGCCAAGCCATTGGGGATCAGTGGTTGAATGTCGGGATGGTCTACTGTGATGCCGATGGCGGCCGATAACTCGCCTGAGATCAGCATCTGGGCCATATCTTTGCCGGGCTCAATAGGTATGACATTCGCGGGGGCCTGATACTCGGCGACATGTTCATCACCGGATAGGACCCAGGTTACCTTATCCAGATCGACGCCGTATTCGTCTTGCAAAATACTGCGCGCCCATACCCCGGTGGTGACGGTGTAGCCGCGATTCACGCCGACCTTCTTACCTTCCAGGTCCTTCGGGCTGCTGATGCCAGACTTGGTATTGTAATAGATGGCACTGTGGTGAAAATCACGCACCAGAAAGATGGGCAGTGCCGTGAACTTGGCGCCGTGCTCTTTGGCGCAAATATAGGTGGTCAGCGCCAGCTCGCAAATATCGAATTCCAAGTCTCTGACCATACGCCGAAAGCCGTGCACCAGGACCGGTATTTCCTCAAAGTCGAACGAAAATGTCTGCGGCACGACGGTCCCGTCTTTGAGCGCCTGGTTGTTTCCTTGGCTGCGCGTGACGGTTTTAAATTTAGGTATGGCCATAGGTTTAGCGAACTCCGGATTGTTATGTTAGACCCAATATCGTTTGTGCTAAAAGGTTTGTGATCAAGCTCGTGGTAACCGCCATGACTAACCGAGTTCTGAGCCCGCTAGCAACAATCACAGCCATTTTCGCCATAATCGATCAGCGCGCTTTTAAGCCAGTAGATCGGCACATCTTCGGCGGTCACAGCCGTTACCGGTTTAAACACCTTATAGCGATAGCGTGTGCTGTCATCGTCCCAAAAGGCCACGACGGTTTCCACAGGCGGACAGCCGGGCACCTGGCAGTTCAGTTCTGCAACCAGGATGACGCCGTCTGCCGCCAAGCTGAAGCGTTCGCGGGTCCAGTCCTTGATGATTTCCAAGGCTGCGACGTGTTCATGACTCTTTCGTGGTTGTCCCAACATAGGGTGTTGCAGGTGGCTGCCGGCCGGTCAGTTGTCCTTGACGTACCAGCACCCATGCTGCTTTTGCTCGCAACTTTGGGGAATTTAGTGCTCAACAGGTTAAGGTAATTCCGCCGCCAAACAAAGGCCCAATCCGAATCGTTTGGGATTGGCTGCCATGTACTTTATGACTTACTGTTTGGGCAAGAGAAACGATATATTCCCAACCACTGCTAGATCTATGCTGGCGAAACCAATTTACTAATTGATACTGGAGGCTCCATTTTGGCTGAACAAGTGCTTGCTGCCGTCCGTACCGGACCGTTAAAAACCGAATTGCGTGAATATCCGATGCCGGACATACCGGAGGATGCCGCCCTATTGAAAGTGGAAGTTGCCGGAATCTGCGGAACCGACGTAAAGCTGTATAACAGCCCCCAATCGACCGACCCGGTCATCATGGGCCATGAGAATATTGGCTATATAGCGAAGGCCGGCAATAAGTTTTTGGAGCGCCAGGGCCTGAAGGAAGGGGATTTGGTGTTCGTCGAGCACTATCTACCCTGTCATCAATGCGAATGGTGCCACAAGGGTGAATACCGGCACTGCACCTATACCGATTGGCGCTTTAACCCCGATGGTATTCGTTACGGCTATACCTCGGCCGCCCGCGCGCCGCACCTGTGGGGTGGCTTCGCCCAATATATGTACTTGCCCTGGAATGCCGTGGTTCATAAGGTGCCGACGGGTGTTTCGCCCGAGCTGGCCGGTATCGTCACGCCCATGGCCAATGGGATCGAATGGGCGCTCTTTGATTGTGGTGTCGGTTACAACTCAACCGTGCTGATTCAAGGACCAGGTCAGCAGGGTCTGGCTCAGACCGTGGCCTGTAAGCAGGCCGGTGCCTCATTGATCATCGTAACCGGCACATCGAAAGATGCCGCACGCTTAGCCGTGGCCAAGCAACTTGGGGCTGACTATGTGATCAATGTCGAACAAGAAAATCCGCTCGAACGCATTAGAGAGATTACCGCCGGTGTGGGCGTTGATGTCGCGCTCGATTGCACCGCCGGCGCCGGTACGCTGCCGCTGTTGCTCGCTGTTGAAGCCTTAAAGCGCAAGGGTGGCACGCTCCTGATGCAGGGAGAAATGGCAGAATTTCCAAACTTCCCAATGGGCAAGGTGGCGTTAAAATACATCACCATCAAGAGTGCTCGGGGCCACGGCTACCGTTCGTGTGAATTGGCGCTGCAACAGCTCGCGTCCAAGCGTTTTCCGCTTGATCTGCTGACCACCCATACCTTTGGTTTAAAAGATACCGACCTGGCGATCCGGTCGGTCGGCGGTCAGGGTGAAGCGGGCATCGTTCACGTCTCCCTCAAACCTTGGGAGTAAGGGGTGCTGCCAGTGACCGATGACGTTGCACCCGTGCGCATACCGGTAACCATTGTTACCGGGTACCTTGGCGCTGGCAAAACTACGCTGCTGAATCGTATTTTGACCGAGGACCACGGTCGGCGTTATGCCGTTATCGTCAATGAGTTTGGTGAGATCGGTATCGACAATAAACTCATTTTAAACAGCGATGATGAATTGTTTGAGATGAACAATGGCTGCATCTGTTGCACCGTTCGCGGTGACCTGATTCGAACCTTGCATTCGCTGTTGGCAAAACGAAACGATTTCGACGCCATTATCGTGGAAACATCTGGCCTGGCCGATCCGGGACCGGTGGCGCAAACGTTTTTTGTCGATCTAACGTTACAGGCGCAACTGATCCTGGATTCCATTACCACCGTGGTGGATGCCAAACATATAGGTCTGCGTCTGGCGGACAGTCGTGAGGCGGCCGAGCAAATAGCCTTTGCCGATCAAGTGATACTCAATAAGATTGAGCTGGTCAGTGCCAGTGAATTGAACGACATTGAGCGTCGAATTCGAATGATAAATTCTCTTGCACCGATCTATCGCACCGAACGGCTCAATGTACCGCTCGACAAAATAGTCGGACGGGGCAGTTTTGATCTTGACCGCATGGTGTTCCTGGAAAGTGATTTCCTGAATCCAGCTCACGGTGATGAACACCATATTCACGATGAATCCTGTGCGCACGGTGAACACGACCATGCATCTGACCATGTACACGACAGTACCATCTCCAGTGTTGCCCTAAGCTCCAACAACCCCATGGATAGCGCGAAAGTCAGCACCTGGTTGAATGACCTGTTGGCACAACAAGGCCAGGACATCTTGCGCGCTAAAGGCATAATTGATGTGCAGGATGAGGACCGACGTCTGGTGTTTCAGTCCGTGCATATGCTGCTGGAAGGTGACCTGCAGCGCGCCTGGCAGCTAGATGAACTGCGCTGCAGTCAATTGGTCTTTATCGGTCGTAATCTCGACCCGGCCGCATTGCGCCAGGGATTTGAATCCTGCACTGCGTCGCGCACTTAAAAAAACCGTTACTCACCGGGCTCTGTTCCCACCGGTGGGTATCGATCAGCGCAGCCAGG
>JBLHFL010000219.1:0-3596 GCA_047618105.1 Granulosicoccus sp. | reverse complement strand
CCGGTTGCCGCACCGGCAAAGGGTGCGATCGCCGTTGGATGGTTATGGGTTTCAACCTTAAACAGAATATGGACGTTCTCTTCATGATAACGATAGTGCTGGTCTTGATCTGGATAATAGCGTCCAACCTTGAAGCCCTCTATAACCGAGGCATTGTCCTTATAGGCCGATAAGACCCCAGCGCTGTTGTGCTGATAGGTGTTTTTGATCATTTTAAACAGCGACCAAGGCGAGGCTTCGCCATCGATGGTCCAGTCGGCATTGAATATCTTGTGCCGGCAATGCTCGGAATTGGCTTGGGCAAACATCATCAATTCGGCATCGGAGGGGTCTCGCGCCAAACCCTGATAGGCCTGAACCAGATAGTCGATCTCATCATCCGCCAAGGCCATGCCCAGACGTTTGTTGGCCTCGACCAACGCGTCTCGGCCCTGAGCGAGAATAGCCACCGTCCCGAGGGGAGCGGGCTCATGTTGGGCAAACAGATCGGCTTCAACCGGCTCGGCAAAATAAGGCGTTTCGGTCATCCGGTCGAATAGCGCGGTGGCCGCCAGCTTGAGCTCGCCGGCACTGAGGGTTTCAGCCCCAACCAGCCAATAGCGCACGCCGCGTTCGATCCGGCTGACGCTCTGCAAGGCGCTATTGTGAGCAATATCGGTCGCCTTGGTGGCCCAGGGCGAGATGGTACCGAGACGCGGCGTGACCCAAACGGACTGACCCAGTCTGCGGATGTCCTTGGGTGCCAGGTGTTCGGCCGTTTCGGTTGCCTGCTGATCAACGTCTTGCGACGGACCGTAGTGCAGCAATTGTGTCAATACCGACTGGTCGGAATTGGACAAGGGTTGTAATACAGCAACAAAGTGGACGAATTCAGCGTATACATCTGTTATCGTCGGCAAAATTGTTTGTATTTTAACAGTCAGCCGTTGTCGGCGGAATTGGGACAAAGCGGCGTTGCCAGATAGCGTCAGCATCAATAAGAACCTGTATCGACTATTGAAAGGATAGGGGTGTTAAAATCGGCGGTATAGTAATGGATTTTAGCCTGAAATGGCAGTTGCGATCGTATTGAAGTGAGTCATATGAAATTTTATTGGGTTAGAACGTTCCGAAACAGCCTGAAAATAATGGTTCTGATTCTAATCATCAGCGCGATCGGGATATTTATCGCCCAGGGTGTGCAGTGGCGCAACCATTTACAGCGCATCGAGAGTCGCGGCAAATTGATCGTTGCAGTACGTGAAAGCGAGGGCATTTTCTGGGCCAATGGCCAGGAGTTTACCGGCTTCGAAAAGGATCTCATCGATGAACTCGAGCGCCAGCTGGATATGCCGATTCAGATATTTGCCGTTCGCGACCTAGATGACCTCTACGGCGCCCTGGCCGCCGGCGCGGTCGATATGGCGTTGTCGGGTACCAGCTTCGGCACCTATAACGTACAGGCCAGTCGGGCTTATGCAACGACCCGAATTGGCCTAGTGCACTCCAAAACGCGCAATATTATCGACAACCCAAGCCTGGAGTCTGTGCGTACCGGCCTACTCGACCCGCTGGGTCATCGAGACGCCACCGAACTGGTTGATAACCCGCCGCAGGCAAGCGCTATATATGATGCCGGGCGCATCAGTGCGGAACTGTTCACCCTGGTGGAAATGCAAGATCTCGATCAAGTGCTAGTCGATGAACGAGACTTTCGATTGCAGCACAGCGTTTTCCCCGATCTACAATTCACCGCCCTGGATTTAGCCTCGCGACCGATCAGCGTGCTGTTCAACCCAAAGGAAGATGGCACACTCCTGGCCAAGATCAATGAAGCTCTAGAGCTCTTTGAAACCAGCGGCCTATTGGGCCAGATGACCGATCGTTATTTCGGGGACGCACTTGAATTTGATTATGTCGACAATCTGACCTTTGAAAAGCATCTAACCGCCCGGCTACCCACCTATTTATCACAGTTTAAATTTCATGCCGACCTGCAAGGGCTCGATTGGCGACTGCTCGCCGCCCAGGCCTATCAAGAAAGTCACTTACGCGCCAATGCCCGATCACCCACTGGCGTTCGGGGCCTGATGATGATAACCCTGGATACTGCCAAGGAAATGGGCATTAAGGACCGTCTGGACCCGGAGCAGAGCATCAAGGCTGGTGCACAGTATATAACCACACTTAAGAATCGGGTTCCGGCCGATATTCCGGAACCAGACCGAACCTGGTTTGCACTCGCCTCTTACAATGTTGGCGCCGGCCATGTCGAGGACGCCCGCAAGATCACCGAAAAGCTGGGCGACGACCCACATCGCTGGATCGATGTGCGCAAACACTTACCCAAGTTGGCATTAAAGGATTATTACCCCTGGACTCGGTACGGTTACGCCCGCGGTGCCGAGCCGGTGGTCTATGTCGCCAATATCAGACGCTTCTATAATCGAATAAAGAAAGAATATCCGCAGTTGGACGAGGCCGCTGAACCGGAACGCCTCGAGCAGCTAC
The DNA here is from genome assembly GCA_047618105.1 of Granulosicoccus sp. GTDB lineage: Bacteria > Pseudomonadota > Gammaproteobacteria > Pseudomonadales > Natronospirillaceae > Reinekea. The sequence goes on along the minus strand of JBLHFL010000219.1, from coordinate 1,106 downwards.
CAGACATCGACGTACCGGTATTTCCCGGCCTCTAGAGCGGCGCCGGCACTGTTCCATTGGTCTTAGCAGTAGTAAATTAGAATTTAATCTGAAAACCGGTCGACCACTGCCAATCCTGCCCCGTGGGCAACCAATATAGCTCAGAAAAGCCGGTCACCGACTCCGACAAGCTCTGCTGGAGTCCCGCTGACCAAAGCCCCGCACTGGCGCCCAATACCCGATAGCCGACAAAGGTTTGCGTCGACTGACCCTGGCTGCGCGCGCTGACATCCCAAGCTAAAAGTTCATCCTGATAAAGCCAAAGCCCCGAGAGGGCCGAATTGCCCAAATTCCAAGTGACCAAATTGCCCCAAACGGGCGACTGATTGGGGACATTGCGGTAGGTTACCGCTATAACCCCTTCTGGGGTACGCACCACGGTTGCCGCGCTCCATTGGGTGTCCGGTTGGGTCTCATCAATCACCCACTGGCTGGTCACCATAAAGGTCTCACCCGAGGCGAAATCGACGCGCAGCGCTCTGTTCTCACTGGTTTGCACCAGTCCACCGACCGCCAGACCCTTTTGGCTGCGTGAAAACAGGCTGGGCGACAGCTCTATCAAGAACGCCTGTTCGACCGTCGCCAAGCGCCCGCCACGCACACTCACCACTCCTTGACGCCAATTGAGATAGGCTTGGTGCTGACGCAGCACGACCGCGTCATCCTCGGCCAACGGATCAATAGCGACTTGCCACAGGCCGATCAGGGCACTGCTGCCTAAGGGCTCGGCCGCGGTTACGCCAAAGCGGCTCTCCGGCATGGCCAGCTGCCAATGGCTGCCATCGGCCAAAGGGCGGTCAAGGTAGTCACCTTGAAACTGCAGCTGGCCACTGGGGTTAACCTCCGCGGCCTGGGGCTGAGTGACAGACAGCAAGGCTAAGAGCATAACGTAGACTGAATTGTGGGTTTTCAATTGAAGATCACCGTTTTATTGCCGTGTACCAGGACTCGATCTTCCAAATGCCATCTGAGCCCACGCGCCAGCACGGATTTTTCACAGTCCTTGCCCAGACGCACCATATCTTCAACCAAATCTCGATGGGTAATGCGCACCACGTCTTGGTCAA
>JBLHFL010000218.1:0-3596 GCA_047618105.1 Granulosicoccus sp. | reverse complement strand
ATTTTCTGCCCCTGGAGCCGCTGCCGGTCCGATACGGTCCGCTGCCGCCTGGCGTATCTTAGCGCCAAGTAGGTGGGAGTATAAAAAGGATGGTCGGATGAAAGCGTTCTGCAAGGCGATGCTGGCAAGGCGGTGAAGCTCCTTGCTGTGCTCGGTATTCAACTAGATGCTGGGCCCAAAAAGCTAAGACAGTTGTTTGGGTATTAAACGTTGTTGAGAATCAGTGGGGGTCAGTTTCAGTCAGGGGTAGCCAGTCAACCAACACACCGGCCTGGGCCAGCATTTCTTGGCTAATTTGTATCTTGTCACCCCAGCGCGACAGGAAGTCGGCCGACTGTTCCGGGCAATGCACCATGGCAATGCCGGTTTGAATGATTTTGGCGGCGCAGTTTGGGCAGGGGAAGTGGGTCACCCAGATATCACATCCGGCCAAGTCTCGCTTGGCAAAGAGGATGGCATTTTCCTCCGCATGCAGTGTTTTGAGGAGCTTCATTTCTCGATTATCGGTTTGAGCGCTGTCTGAAATGCCGTGTGGGTAGCCATTAAAGCCGACCGATACAATCCTATTGCTCTCAGTAATGACTGCACCTACTTGGGTAGAGGGGTCTTTACTCCACGAGCCGACTAGTAGTGCCATTTGATGAAAACGTGAAGCCCATTTTGAGACCATCGGGTGTCTGCACTCGTGCGCTGAATAGCCGGTCATTGTGCGCAAGAAACAAAGGTTTCGCAATAAGCGTGAATTGGTTTATTGTGGCGACTTGAGTCAATCTAATAGAATAGGAATGATGTGTGAAACGTACCAATCAAGTTTCCTCTTTAAAGCTACTGCAATTGATGGCTAAGATTCCTTTTTTCGAGAAAATCACGGTATTTGAACGGTCGCTAATGTCCGAGTTCGCGCAGATATACATTGCCAGTGCCGGCGAAGCCATTATCGAAAAAAATGCGATCGACAATTGTTTTTATATACTACTCAGCGGCAAAGGTTTGGTCTGCGTGCGTCGAGATGCTGAGCCGCTGGCGACCATTAGTCCGGGTGAGTTTTTTGGTGAGGTAGGCTTTATTTTGAACAACCCACGAACCTCATGGGTTTTTGCAGAGAGTGTCAGTGCACTGTTACGCATAGACAAGGAGCTGTTGAATCGCCTGGATGGATCGACGCGAGACAAGGTTAAAGATCAAGTGATTATAAAATTGGCCAAAACCGTGACCAACTTCAATTCTAAATCATAGCCTAGGGCTGAAATTTCTTAGGAAATGCGACATCGAAGGTTAGAGTGGTGCAGGCAGAAAATGGTATAAAGCGAGTCCAGGATGCACAAAAAAATGCTATCCCAACAAGGGCTTTAAGTTCAGCAGTATCGAGTGGGTCAGCGTGCGCTGCAGTACATCAAAGGTCTCGATGTTGCAGTCTGGAAGTGATACAAAGCGAGTCTACGATGCACAAAAAAGGTGGCATCCCGTAGGGGACTCGAACCCCTGTTACCGCCGTGAAAGGGCGGTGTCCTAGGCCACTAGACGAACGGGACACATCGCTCATGTGGAGAGCGGGGCGCATATTACCACCGTGTTTCGAAGATGCAACTCTTTTTTGGGTTCTAGTCGATAGAATTGGCGAATCGACTGCCTCAATAGCATTAAACAGCGCGACGCCCTGGCGCCATCGAACGCTTAGTTGGAAATTCGAATTTCTAAGCGTCTATTGATTTGCCAGGCGGTGGCATTGTCTTCAAGTCGCACCGGGCTGTTGGCGGCCTTGCCAGCCGCGGTCATGTGCTCTGCCGACACGCCTGCGTCGACAAAATATTGCACGACCTTGCTGGCGCGCGCGGAGCTGAGTTCCCAGTTGGAGGGGTAATTCTCAGCCCAGGCGGAGACGATGGGCCTGGCATCTGAGTGACCGATGATCAAGATTTCGGCATTAGGCAGGTTCTGCAGTGACGTTGCCAAGGGTTGCAACAGCGCGTCTATAGTGTCAACCCATTGCAATGATGCCGGTTTAAAGATGAGCGCCAAGGGAATGTCGAGCACTGCTTCACCGGCAGCGCGTTCCGAAAGTACGATATCGGGAAATAATGGGGTTAGACGTTTTGTTAGAGACTGTAGCTCATCCTGAAGCACCGTGCTGGCGGTGCTGATCCCAGTGCCGGCGCTGCGACGCAGCATGCGCAGCTGATTGCTAATGGTCTTCTGGGCCTCTGCCTGTTCGAGCCGATAACGCTGCAACTCTGTCTGGAGTGCAGTATTATCAGTTCGTGATTGAGCCAAAGATTGTTCAGACTGCTGTGCCATGGTCAAGGTTTGTTGGTATTCTGTATTTAGATTGGTTATATGACCCTGTAGCTCACGCACAATCTGCGCCATGTCCTGTTGCTGGGCGGCCATGCTTTCGAGCCGCACTGACTGATCCATTGTTTGGCTTTCATCGCTTGACAGTGCTTGGGTCAGGCCTGCGACGTTCTGATTTGCTTGGTCAAGTTGATCGCCACGTGTGGCATGGGCTTGAAATAACACCAAATTGGCGACTAGTGACGCGACAAGAAAGGTAACCGAAAAAATTACGTATTGCGCAGGATTTAAACGACTCAAAATAGGCCTACCTAAGGGGGACGCTAGAGGATGATGTGACGGTAATGCGGTCACCTCGACAATGCAATCACTTGTTCATTCAAGAGCAGTTCATTAAGCTTAGCGCTTGCGCCACTCAACAATCTTTGGTGAAGTGTTTATAATACTAAAAAAAAAAGAGGCACGTCCATGACCTATCAAACGCCCATTGAGATGCTGGTGCAGCGCTCGCAGAGCCATCCCGATAAGCCAATGTTTTACCAGCCGGTCAACCGCCAATGGCAGGTGACCAGTTGGCGCGAGGCTGAAACCCAAGCGCGGCAAGTCGCCGCGGGATTGTTGTCATTAGGCTTAGAGAAGGGCGATCGAGTCGCCATCTATGCGAAAAACTCAGTCGAATGGTACATCTCGGACTGGGCCATCATGATGGCTGGGCTGATCAGCGTGCCGATCTTTGCGACGGCCAATGCCCAGACGATTGGCTTTATCCTCGAGCACAGCGGTGCCAAAGCCATCTTTGTCGGCAAGTTAGACGACCTGGAGGCCACCGCCGAAGTGATTGACGGTCGAATTCCGCGCATTGCCTATCCCTATCAAACGCTTACGGCCGATCACCAGTGGAGCGACTGGCTGCAACAAAACGAGCCGCTAGCGGCGTTGCACGCGCCGGCACTGGATGATGACATGACCATCGTCTATACCTCCGGCAGTACCGGTGAACCCAAGGGCGTGGTGCTCAGCTATCGCAATTACGCCTCCGCCTGTACCGAAAATCAACAATGGTTGGCCGTCGCCGACCAAGATCGTATTTTGTCCTACCTGCCGCTGGCCCATATTGTCGAACGGGGTGTAATCCAGGGCCCGGGCCTCTATGGCGGCGCCACCTTCTATTTTGTCGAGTCGCTCGACACCTTTATCGAGGACTTACAGTACGCTAGACCAACGGTTTTCGTCTCGGTACCGCGGCTCTGGACCAAGTTTCAAACCGGCGTATTTGCCAAGCTGCCAGCCGAGCGCCTAGCCAG
>JBLHFL010000217.1:0-3596 GCA_047618105.1 Granulosicoccus sp. | reverse complement strand
CGCCTAAAGCTGTTTGCAGTTGAGTCACCGCAGCCATCATGGCGTTGGTTTCGGCGCTAACGGTTTTGGCGACCGAGTTATCGAGTTCGACACCCATGGCCGATAGGCCTGCGGCAGTCTGGCCGAGCGTCGACAGATAGCTGATCGCGGCAGGATAGATGCTGGTAGTGGCGATCTCGGCCACCAATTTCGCTTCAACCTCAACCGTTAAGACGTACTGCTCGGCATAAACTTCGTAGCGGCTGGCCAATTCGACCGGCGTGAGTACCCCAGTCTTATCGAACAGGTCAATCACGTCTGGAGCTAAGAAGGCTTGTAGAGCGTCCGGCGTGGTTGGGATGTTTTTCAGGCCGCGTTCTTCAACCGCCATCTTATGCCAATCTGACGAATAGCCGTCACCACCAAAGATCACATTGCCGTGATCGTTGAGCAGCGCTTTCAAAACATTGGTGACTGCAGCCGTCTGGTCGACACCAGCTTTCAATTCAGTTTCCAAGGCGGCCGCAATCCATTCCAGCGAGTCGGCCAGGATGGTGTTCATCGCCACTAACGGGCCCGACACAGACTGTGACGAACCGACGGCACGGAATTCAAAGCGGTTACCGGTAAAGGCGAACGGCGAGGTACGGTTACGATCACCGGGATCGCGTTTGAATTTCAGTATCTGGGACAGACCTGAATCCATAACGCCACCATCGGACACCGCATCGAGCTTACCATCTTTGATATCGCTGAAGACCTGCTCCAACTGATCACCCAAATAGACCGACAGAATGGCCGGTGGTGCTTCATTGGCACCCAAGCGATGGTCGTTAGAGGCGGTCGCGATAACGGCCCGTAACAGCGGTCCGTGCTTATGAACGCCGCGGATGACCGCGCCGCAGAACAGCAGGAAGTTTAGATTTTGATGCGGCGTATTGCCCGGATCCAGCAGGTTACCCTGGGTTGAGTTACCCACAGACCAGTTAACATGTTTGCCCGAACCATTTAAACCGGCGAACGGCTTTTCATGCAACAAACATAAGAAACCATGTTCCTTGGCAGTTTGCTTCATCACGGTCATCAACAATTGCTGGTGATCGGCGGCGACGTTTGCAGCTTCATAATAGGGCGCAATTTCGAACTGACCAGGCGCCACTTCATTGTGGTGCGTCTTGGCCGGTATGCCCAGCTTATAAAGTTTGTTTTCGAAGTCTTGCATAAAAACTTGTACGCGTGCCGGAATAGCGCCGAAATAGTGATCATCAAACTGCTGGCCTTTGGCCGGCGGCGCGCCAAACAGTGTGCGTCCGGCCAACAACAGGTCAGGACGGCTATTGGCAAAGTTAGCATCAACTAGGAAATATTCCTGCTCGGCACCACAGCTTGAATTCAGCGGCGCGATCTCAGCCTCGCCCATTAGCGCCAAAACCTTGTGTGCTGCGGTGTTCATTGCGGCATTGGAGCGCAACAGAGGAATCTTCTTATCTAGTGCTTCACCGGTCCAAGACATAAAGATACTGGGTATCATCAAGGTCGAACCGTTATCGGTGTTCATAATGTAGGCTGGGCTAGTTGGATCCCAGGCGGTATAACCACGTGCCGCGTTGGTCATCCGCAAACTGCCGTTCGGGAACGAGGAACCATCGGGTTCGCCCTTTATCAACAGGCTGCCGGTAAACTCATTGATGGCGTGGCCATCTGGGTTGGTAACAATAAAACCATCATGTTTTTCAGCCGTTGCATTGGTCATCGGATAAAAGATATGCGAGAAAAACTTAGCGCCCTTAGCCATGGCCCAATCTTTCATCGCTGACGCCACTATATCGGCGGTCGCGTTATCCAACTTCGCTCCAGTCTGAACCGTCTTCTTAATAGCCTTAAAGGCATTTTTAGACAGTGCTTCTTCCATTGACGCCAGGTTAAATACGTCGCTGGCCCAGATATCTTTCATCGACTCAGGCATCGATACCGACAGGGGTACACGGTTGGTGATATGGGTTATAGCGTCTACACGAGATTGATTGCCAGCCATCTAAAAAAGTCCTCAAAATAATTAGCGGAATTGGTTCTCTTTTTGACCATGAGCAGTAAACAAGCACTCTAAGAGTCTCTGTTTCCACTGTGGGGCCAGCCAACGAGGGCTGTCGGATCGCCGGGTCAAGAAGAGCTAGCATCAATAAAGCAAAAATCAAACCAACAGACGAAAAACCGCGCTACTGAGCATGGCAAGGCCTTATGGCGGGGCTCGACAGCGATCTCGTATCTCGTTGTAATCGTCGCTGGTTAGAATTGCACCAATTTAATGCGTTTCGATACTTATATAGCACTATTATGGTGCGCTTATACTTTATAGGTCGGTGCTATAGTGGCCATGGCTCGAGCATAGGGGTCGAAATCACCAAACTTGGTCGGGATTTACATTGTTAAGCGGCTGTTTATCCGACAAAAAGCGTGCAGAAGGCGTCATCTCGGCTTGCGAGCCGAATACAGACTGACTGTCCAGATTTCGCTTGGCCGCACCAATACGGCCGGGGCTTACTCAAACGAGTCAGAAAGGCACCAATATGGTGCCTTGAGCCAATAGAGAGAGGCTCCTGAGCTTTGCTGGTGACATAACCCGGTGTTGGTGGCCTAATGGAACGTCCTAATCGCCAATGCCAAACCCAGGTGATGGCAGCACGGTAGCCTGCAGTGATCCGGGTGTTTATCTACAGCGCGTTGACAAGGCCCTAGGTCGACCGGCATTTAGTGCCCAACACACCGGGTTTTGTCCGCCGCGCACAGAATCAACCCTAGGGTGTCCCTCCCGGATGCGAAAGATACTCTTCTAACTCGGCCATGGCCCAATGCGCCACTACCGTGACCGACCGTTCTGCAAAACTAAGCAAGCCCTAGCCCCCTATTTCAGAGCGGCAGACGAACTTAAAACAACGATCCATGGCAGCCTGCATCGAGTAATATTAAACGTCAATATCGACAAAAAACTCCTTAACAAAAAAGTCACAATCAGCGATAGAATTATTTTATTTTTATTTATATTTTTATTTATATTTGCTTTATCACAGTAGTTGTTCTTACTATGGGATTGTCTGGCGGCGACTGCCGATTAATTTTTTCCAGACAGGTTGACCGGTGAAAAAGGATTGGGCGCCAGCCCGCAGTCACTGACATAAAAAGGAGTCCGCATGAACCACGATATCGAAAGCCCTCTGGCAGTTTGCTCAGAAATTGATGCCACTCGCCTTACCGATTCTGCGCATCTGGGCATGGTCACGGACCTGGCATTGCATCAGGATGAGCTATCGGAAATCTCCATTCCACAGTTAGTCAATAGGGTCTGCGCGGCTGCACGTATTCATCAGGCACGCTTCTTCTTCGATTTCAAAAATAGACCCTATGCCTATGTTAGTTGGGCACATTTTAATGAACAGCAACATCGTCAACTATTGGCGCACAACTCTGGCGAGCTGGAACAACCCGAACAGTTTTTCATCAGGAGGGACGCGCCATACCTGTGGTTTTACGATCTTATTTGCCCCTTTTCGAGCCCCTTGCAGATTTTCAAGACGCTTAAGCAATCAATGCCCGATTTTGCGATGGCCCACCTGCTGCAA
>JBLHFL010000216.1:0-3615 GCA_047618105.1 Granulosicoccus sp. | reverse complement strand
GGTTCCTGAGTCAGGGCTTGCAGTCCTTCACAGGTCCGCCTGGGATTTTTTAAGCACAAAGGCGCGCCATAAAAAAAGGGGATTGCCGATAACATAGCGCGTGAACTTAACCTTCGGCTCCTGGATCAGTCGAAATACCCATTCCAGCCCCAGCTCGCGCATCCACAGCGGAGCCCTAGGAATATTACCGGATAAGAAATCAAACAGTCCGCCCACGGCGATAGCGGTGCCCACTTTTAGGCGCAGCCTATTAGCCATTATCCAGTCCTCCTGTATCGGCGAACCCAGCGCCACCAGAACCACATCCGCCTGGGCGGCGTTAATGGCATCAACCACCTGATCGTTATCTATATCTGTTAGGTGCCCATGCTGGACACCGGCGATTATCAAACCGGGGTGGTTCGCCTGGAGTGCGACGGCCGCCTTCAGTGCAACCCCGGGTGCCGAGCCGAATAGATAAAGCGAGCGTTTCTGCGCCACCATCTGCGCGCACAGAATGGGCATCAGGTCGGTGCCGTTAATATTATCTTTCAACTGCACCTGCATCGATCGAGCGCCTAAGCGAACACCCGAGCCATCGGCTAGGGTACAGTTAGCACGGTTCAGGGTGTGGCGAAAAGAACGGTTGCGATAGGCCAGGTTAATCGAATTAACATTGATAAAGTTGACCACATTGCAGGGCCGGCGAACAGGGCCGACGCGCGGTGCAGCATCGGCGCAGATTAGATCGACTGCCTGCGCCATGCGTAAATTATCGATCCGGATACCGAACAGCTTAAAGGACGATGGCGCCCGCAGATGAGCCGTTCGGTAGAGTAGCGAGGAGAACAGCCCCTTCAAGAGATATTTCAGATATAGGCTAGTACTACGCTGCGCCTGGTGACGCGCCATGCTCTGCTCAACGGTCAGGCCGGTCAGCCCGACCCGCTGCTGTATCTCAGCGATACTGTAGAGCCCGGCCTTTAAGTTATGCAGATCGGCGCGATGAATACTGCCAAAGCCGCCATTGAGCGACACGCCAACGAGCGACAGCGATCCGTTCGCCACATTGAGCAGCGCGGCGCTGGTGGGTAGAAATCCTACCTGCCAGCGATAAAGGCCGTGATCCCGACAGAGCACGTCTTGCTGAACAATTTTTACCAGAGGTGCCTTGTGTTGCCAGACGGCTAACAGCACATTAATCAGCCACAGGGGCGACAGAAGTAGCATGGTGAGGCAGGCCAAACTCAAATCGAGCAGTCGTTCCAACTTAGGTTCTAGCGTTGAGTTAGTGTTGTGCATATTTTTCACCCTTACAACATTGGCAAAATAGAAAGTGCCTAGACGAGCAGCAACGCATTCAACCGGTCTGCCACACTGCGCCTAGGCCATTAAGCCAGAGCAATCTCCAGGCCAATAGCGCGAGCTAACCTTCCGGCTTGCCCACTGACTGGCTCGATTTATAAAACCACCTCAAAGCGAGCCTCGAGAGCATCGTCTTTTTCCCATACTGCAAAATCTGCTGGCTGATCCGTGTCAAAATACCAAACCACGGCAATGATCGAACTAACATTATTCGGCAACTCAAGGGTGGTGGCAAAGTCGCCCTCAAGAGCGGCGCGAAGTTGGCAGTTGGCATAGTTGACCGCATAGCCTTGCTCTTGCTGACTGAAATCGCTGCACACCGATAAATAACCAACCCGCTCTTGACTATTGGCCACGACCACCTCCAAGTCATAGGTCTGTTTGAAACTGTACCCCGCAGGCACGCGCAAGTCAGATGTGGCCACCGCGCCCTGATCGAGACTCTTCTCTGGCGGCATAGCCACCACGGCCAGAGGATCTTCCACGAGTGTTAGCGCGGCAGTACTGGCGAGCGGGCTAATAGCGACCTCAACAAGGCTAGCCGAAACCACGGGCGTGTTCGAATCAACGCTGTCAGCCGGGCTGGCATCGAGCCCAGAACTGGGAGTTGCTATGTCAGAGCTTGGGACCAGGCTGGTATCCGGCCCAACACTGGGGCTCGCGATCTCGGGGGCACAACCGGCCAACGCCAAGCTGGCTGTCACCATGACACAATAAAAAGCATTCCGTTTCATCATCGATCTCACTTATTCAAATGTATTAGCACTATTGCTCTGTTCAACCACGAACCAGTCGAGTCCCAATGTGCCGTTTGATTGGACATGCGTTTGGAAGTTCGGGTAGGCATAGCGTATGTCCATATTTTCCATTGGGTAGCGCCATTCATAGGGCAGATCAAGCGCCCACGGCATGCCATTTTCGTTGACAAAAAACCGACCGAGCGTGGCATCGGAAACATCGTCCCCGCGACCGAAGAAGTTTTCTTGAAAGGCCTCAGTTGGCGCTTGGTTTTGCAGATGGATCTCATAGCGCCGGCCCGGCGCTTCGCCAAACAGATAACCGCGCTCTTGGTTCGGCGCGGAAAAGATAAACGGATCGAATGGGAATGCGGCTAAATTCGCTGCATCGACATCGTGTATCAGCGGAACGGTGATCTTGAAATCCATCTGAATATTGGAACCACAGTCCTGCTCGGTGCGGTAAAAACGACAATGTTCACCAGGGGTTACGTAATCCCAAAGGTCGTCGGAGATAATGATAATCGCCTCGTCCCGGCCAGTTTCCAATGGTGATGCCACAACCGGGTTGTCATTGATAGTAAAGGTAATATGGGCCTCATCAATTTGATCGCGGGTTAAACCAGTAAGACGGAAAGCCAAACCATTATGGTAGGCCGCGCCCAGTGCCACGATGCGCCCCGCTAGGGTAATCCGTAACAGCTTGTCGTCATTGGTCACAGTACTCAGGCGGTAATTGGCGACCAGGTCGTTCATATCGTAATCGCCCTTGAGCGGCCAATTGTCTTCGAAGGCGAGGGTATTCCAACCCTGTTCACTGGGATGGTAGTGCACCACCACATTAGGTTCGATAATCGAAATTTCATAATCTTCAACTTCGCCATCCCCGACACCGCCAACCGGTTCGAGCTGCATTTGGCTGCTCAAGCGAAAGCGCGACCAGGTGTCGCCCACATCAGCCCAATTGGGAACTCGATAGATAATGGCGTTAGGACCGGCCTGCATTGCTTCGGCATCGGCAATGCGTTCATCCTTGTCAAACAGGCCATTGCGATTCCAGTCGATCCAGGCATTGAGGTAGCCCGGTGCCGAGGCGACTACCGTGGTGATCGAGTCGCGACCCGGTTCAAAATTGGTAACAAAGGCAACGCCGTCATTATCGCTTCCTTCCAGTCCATTGACGGCATAGGCATTGGGCTCACCACTGACAGAGCCGCCTAGAAACAGGCTGCCATTACCGACATCATGGCGCGGTCCGTTGGATCCGATTGAGGTCTGATAGGAATCAGGTGCATCCCCAAAGTCGGTCGTCGGGGACTCAATGGAGATGATCGGGGCCAAGGCACATCGAGCGCCATCGTTGTTGCTGGAGGCCGGCCCAAAGGCGAAAAATTCGGCTATCGGATATTCCCATTGGGTGTTGACCCGATAGATATGACCGTCGCTGTTGCGACTGATATAGAGGTTGGCGTTGACATCAAAATAGACCGCCCCGAAGGTACCGGCTTGCCCGACATTACTGATTTTTTCAGTC
>JBLHFL010000215.1:0-3617 GCA_047618105.1 Granulosicoccus sp. | reverse complement strand
CAGTGGCGCCATACCGATAGTCATCGAAGGGGTGCGCGACCCAGTCGGCGCACCAACGGGCCTGTATCGAGATGGCGGCATGGTCGATTACCACTTTGATTTGCCGTTCAAACCCCAGCAAGGCCTAGTGCTCTATCCTCATTTTTCGCCCCTATTAAAACCCGGCTGGTTCGACAAGCCCTTGCCGTGGCGTAAGGTCCAAGCCAGCAACTATTCTCACACACTGATGATCAGCCCCAGCCGAGAATTCGTCGCGTCCCTGCCCTACGGGAAAATACCCGACCGGCGCGATTTTGAACGGCTCGATAATGACAGCCGCATTCGCTATTGGCAGACCGTTGTCGATCGCAACCAGGCCATTGCTGAAGCCTTTGATCGCTGGGTGCACAGCGCCAACCCACTCGACCGTGTTATCCCAATCGAGACGCTGGCCCGATAAAGCGCGGGACCATTCAGATCCGGTTCAGACTGTCTCTGCCACTATAGGTGCAAAGGAGACAGCCCATGACCCGACGCACCCGATCGACCGCTCCACGGACTCTAACTCAAGCCATCCAGACCGGCAGTCTAATGCTATTGGCAACGCTTGCCCTGACCGGATGCTACGTTGAGGTCGTGCCGCAGGTCAGGCCCTATGTGCTGATCTCAGACCACAACTCGGTCGACCTGGGCCGTTATAGTACCGCCTTTCTCGTCGAGGCCGCGCTAATTCCCTTTGCGCTGAGCAGCGCAAGCCCCGACATGCTGATTGATCCGGACAGCGTAACCCAAGGCCGGGCCCTGAATAGAGCCCTTATCGAACGCACCAGCTATGCCTACCTACTCGATGATCGGGACTGTGACGCGGGCGGTTACACTCAAACCGAGGCCGAGGCCGACACCACCGGCTATGATGATGGCTATACCTTTGTCGACCTAAGCCTGAACGCTCAGGCAAGAGACTGCGCGTTAAGCATCGAGGGCCAGTTGCATTGGGTCAACAGCAACCTGAACTACAACCTGAGCGGTTGGTATGACGACTGGGCCGGTGCAATCAGCTCCATCACGGCGCGGTTGGACGGCCAGGTGCAGATTGAAACCACTGACAGCCTAATACAGCACCGCTTGGTTAATGTACAACTGGACAATCTGACCGGCACCGACTTCCTATTAACCGGCAGCAGTGCGGTATGGCTCGATGATGGTTTTGCCCAAAGCGATGCCGACTTGACCACCCGGGCCTCGGTGCATTGGGCCTTAGGCGACAGTGTCCCCCATCAGGGCCAGGTGCGGCTTGAAAATAACAGTTCCTGGGTCGACCTTAAATTTACATCGACCGGACTCTGGCGCGAAACCAGTGCCGGCGGCAACCGTTTTTGGCTGTGGGGTGAACTGGGCTTCCCATAAAAACAATAGGGGTACAGACCCAAATGCGCCGAGCCAAAACCTCCCACTTTCGGGAGGTTTTTTTGCCTAAAAGACGCCAAGATCGAGGCTGAAGGGTTAGCGCTGGTCCAAAACAAAAAAAGCCCGGCACACAGTGCTCAGGCTTTGGTCTTTCCGGCTTACGACACCAGGGTCTTACTGGACCTAAGGTCGGTCCAGGTTGGGCGCAAATGCGCCCAAAATCGTCTACATAGCGTTGATTGGCACCTTAATATAGCGCGTACCATTGTCTTCCGCCGGCGGCAGTTCACCGGCTCGTATATTAATCTGCACCGCCGGTAAGATCAGCGTCGGCATATCCAGGGTGGCATCGCGCTCGCTGCGCATCTGCACAAAGGTTGCCAGGTCGATCGTTTGGTTGACATGAATATTGCGCTCGCGCTCGGCTTTGACGGTGGTTAGATACTGATAGTCTCGACCATTGGGTCCATAATCATGACACATGTAGAGCTTAGTCGAATCCGGCAGCCTGAGGATGCGGGTTACCGAATTAAACAAAATCGTGGCATCACCACCGGGAAAATCACAGCGCGCCGTGCCCTGATCGGGCATAAAGATCGTATCGCCGACGAACAGGTGCTCATCATCAACGTTGTAGCAGACGCAAGCAGGCGTATGGCCTGGCGTGTGCATGACGGTCACCGCAAGACCGCCAATGGCGAAACGCTCGCCGTCGGCAAATTGGACATCGAATTGCGAGCCGTCGGTGGCGAATGTCGGCTCAACATTAAAGACCGTTTTAAAGGTTTCCTGCACCAAATTAATAGCATTACCAACGCCCGTCTGGCCGCCAAGCTGGGACTTTAGATAGTGCGCGGCCGACAAATGGTCAGCATGGACATGGGTTTCCAGAATCCAGTCGATGCTCAGCGATTCGCTGCGCACGTAATCAATCACCTCATCGGCGGCATCGGTTCGGGTCCGCCCGGATTTGGGATCGTAATTTAACACCGAATCGATAATGGCTGCCCGCCGGGTGACAGGGTCTTGCACCAGATGGGTGTAGGTAAAGCTGGTCGGGTCAAAAAAGGTTTTAATGACGGCTTCAGACATGTTGTAGGTCTCCTCTCGCGATACTTATATTAGATATGTCTAATTAATGAGTTGAATAATAGAGACCCCTGGGCGCATTATCAACCCTTAATTAGACTTGACTAATATTTATGCTGAGGTGAATAGTGGATTACTGCTATCCAAAACCGATGGCATTTTTTATGATGGCGCCCCCAACCGGCCTTTTGCACTGGAGAAACACCGTATGACTTGGACACAAATTGCACAAAACTATTGGGTGAGCCCACAAATTAGCGCAAGCCAACTGGACGAGGCCAAGGCCTTAGGCTTCGATACCGTGGTCTGTAATCGACCCGATGATGAAGAGCCAGGCCAGATTAACAGTGACGTTATTGCCGCGGCGTGCGCTACCTTGGGGCTCGATTACCTATTTTTGCCGATGCAGGGCGCCAACTTCAGTGCGGAATATGTCGAACAGATCCAGCAACTGAATCAGGCGAACAAAAAAGTCTTGGCCTACTGCCGCTCGGGTAACCGCAGCTCTATCCTTTATAACGCTGCAGCGGTCTAAGTACAGCTTATGATGCGAACGATCGGCCGGCCCCACCTGGCCGATTTCAATGCCGCCTTACTGGTCGCACTGGTCGGTATCCCGCAATGTTTGGCCTATGCCATGCTCGCGGGCTTGCCACCCATGTACGGCTTAGTAACCGCGGCCATCCCCGGCCTAATCGCCGCGTTGCTCGGTAAAAGTCCCGCTCTAACGGTGGGTCCAACTAATACCACCGGTCTGATCATCCTCACCGCTCTGATACCCTGGGCAAACCAACCCGATGCACTGCTCACCGCGATGGCGACCCTGGCTTTCTTGGCCGGCTTGTCGCGCCTTGTCATCGTATTATTGAAGGCCGAACGGCTGTTTGACTTTGTCCCCGAAGCGGTAATGGTCGGTTTCGCAACCGGGGCCGCGGTGATCATCGCCTTGATGCAAATCGATGAGCTGCTCGGGCCGCCCTTTGAAGGGGTGCGCAACGTGGTCGATGAGGTCAGGATGCTGAGCCATTTTAAGAGCTCAGCATTAGATGTTCCCAGCTTAGTGCTTGGCAGCCTTGCCTTGGTGGTGGTGGTGCTCGGCCATAAGTTCGCCCCGCGCTGGCCTATTCCACTCTTTGTGGTGG
>JBLHFL010000214.1:0-3681 GCA_047618105.1 Granulosicoccus sp. | reverse complement strand
GTGAGCGCGAGCGCAGCCCAGATGACGGCCATACAGGCTCGGCCGGTGTCCCTAGCCACGGTGGCGCTTGCCCCGGTTGACCAGCCAAAGCCCGCGCAGAGCGCGAGTGCGCCCGCCTCAGGGGATGTCGCGCGGGTCAGCCAAGCAGACACCTGGTATTTGCAGCTGGGACTTTTCCAACAAGTTGCATCGATAAAACCGCTGGTCGAAGACCCGCGTCTGGCTGCATATCAAACCCAGCTGATTCAATGGTACGATGTTTCTGCGCTGGGTACTCGCGTGCTGCTGGGCCCGTTGAGTCGAGCCAAAGCGAGCCGTATCAAGGCGACGTTGCGCAGCCAGGAGCTCAACAGTTTCCTCTATCAACGGCCCAATTAACCGGTTCAGCCGAGAATTGCCGTTCACCCATATCACCTAAGGAGGTCCTCATGTCCGGACGTTTGAAATGGTTTATCGCGTTTGATCTTATCGTCATCGGAATTTTTTTGATTGTTTATTTTGCACCTCTGGGTGAGCAACGACCGGCCATCAGCACTGCGGGCGACGCAGTGCTGGGTCAAGAGCTGTTGCGCACTGCCGGATGCGTCGCTTGCCACAGTCAGGAGGGGCAGTCGGCCATGGCCGGCGGTCCCCGTTTGGATACGCCGTTTGGCGATTTTTATGCACCCAATATTAGTTCTAGTGTGACCCATGGCATGGGCAACTGGAGTTTGGTGGAATTTGAAGCCGCCCTGCGCCAGGGTGTTAGTCCGGCCGGTTTACCCTACTATCCAGCGTTTCCCTTCGCCAGTTATCGCAGCCTGACGGACGCGGATGTCGCGCACCTCTATCAGGCGCTGCTGGCGACTGAACCGGTAGACCAGGCCTCGGAGCCGCATCAGTTGGGTTTCCCCTTTAATATTCGCCTTGGCTTGAAGCCCTGGCGTTGGTTGTTTGCGACCACTGCGTCGTTAGAAATCGACCAGAGCAGCGAACTCGGGCGCGGCCGTTACTTGGTCGACGCGGTGGGTCACTGCGGCGAGTGCCACAACCCGCGCAACAGCCTGGGCGCCTTTATACCGCCCTACCTAGGGGGTAATAGTTTGATTCCGGGCGGCGTTGGGGCATCGCCCATTCATGGTGCCGCACTCTTGGCACGGGATTGGACCGCAGACGATATAAGCTACTTTCTCGCCGATGGCTTGCTACCCGATGGCGATGTGGTGGGCGGTAGCATGGTGGAGGTTATTGAAATGGGTACTAGTCATCTGAGCCAAACTGATCGCGACGCGATTGCGGCCTATCTGCTGTCGTTGGTGCCACGCGGGCGCGGAACCGCGGATGCACAGCCCGACAAGGAGTTTTGACAAGCGCGCGCTGATCGGGCTGAATAGACCGCATTGACCCTAGGAATATTATTATGAACAGTTTGCAGACCTTGCTCGCAGCGGTCTATGACCAGCCGGAAAGCCTCGTCTTTACTGAGGTATTGGCCGCAATTGACACCGAGTTTGATTTTACCGCGTCGGC
Source organism: Granulosicoccus sp. (assembly GCA_047618105.1). Classification (GTDB taxonomy): domain Bacteria; phylum Pseudomonadota; class Gammaproteobacteria; order Pseudomonadales; family Natronospirillaceae; genus Reinekea. The sequence continues at coordinate 2,172 of JBLHFL010000214.1, read as the reverse complement.
TTTCAGCAATGGCGAATTACGCAATTCGGCACTGGAAAACCAAGGCTCCTGTCGAGTGCTGAGTTTTGCGCATCAGGCGGGCTTGTCCGAGATCCACACCCTGAGCCTATTTGCCGAACATTATCGTTCAGTCTTGGCTGATCCGCAGGGTGACAATCACGCCAATATCCGCCAGTTTATGCTGCGGGGTTGGCGCGGTGTCAGCTTTGCACAGACGCCATTGATCAAGCGGCAGATCACCGCGGACCCAGCGAGCACGGCTTAACGTACGTCGTTCAGCGTCATATACACCAGCGTTTGGTTCAGCAGCTGATAGGCTATTTCACCAAAGGTAATGGGCCCGGTGATATGGCCGGTTTTCTTACCTTCGAGTTCTGAATACAAAAAATTCAAAATACAATTGCATGAAAAGGCAATGTTCGCTGTGTCATTTTTCTTTACGGCCTGATCGAAGGCCTGAACATAATCCGGCACTGGCGTGGCAAAACGATAGCTTACGCCCTTAAACACCGGGGCATAGAGCTCGACCTGGCCGGTATCGGTCCGGATCTGTTGAATGCTGACATTCACCTTGATACCAGAATAATCGGCAACCAATGGCAGGCGGGTATCCAAACCTTGGCCGGCAATGTAATCCGCTAAGCTACTGGGAACCCCATCGATCAAACAGTCTTTGACTGAAAAATCGGTCGTCGGGAATTCGATAACCGGCCCGGCACCCTCCTCGAACAGATTAATAATACTCACATTGGCACTTTGGCTGTCCGGTAAGGGCACATGGATCGCGACCGCCTGCTGGCTCATTAGCAGGCCGCCGCTTGGACCAAAGGCGACCTGAGCCGCACTGCCGTCATTCAAGTGGAAGCCTGAAATCCAACCCACTATGGGGGTGAAAAACATATTGGCGAACTCCGGTGCATTTTGGGCGTAATTCAAGTGCACCTGCGATGCCGCCGGTAATATCAACAACGTAAAACCATGGGGTGGTGCATCCTGGGCAATGCGGGCAATGGTATTGTTATCGTAGACGGTGATGCGCGGTGGATTATGTTGTTGGGTGCCATTTATGGTGTGAACGAAGAGTTGTTCGCGGCTAACCTTGCCGCCGTCGCTGTCCATAAAATAGGGAATGGTGCCACCGATCCAATTTCCGGCGGGCAACTGTGCCAGCAGGCTCTCATCAGCCGCAATGGACATAAATGCACCCTGCTGAATTTTCAAGGTTACCGTGGCCAGGTCGAGCATTTGGCTATCGAGATTGATTTTGACTTGATTTGACATGAGGTCATCCTGATTATTGGTTTGCCGCCAGGCGGTTAATAAGGCTTATTTCATCCGACATCGTCTGAGCATTATGGATAAAGAAACTGTGTAATTGCTCAATATTGAGCGGGTCACGATTGCGTCGATAACTGCTTTTCAAGCGCGACAAGAGCAGTCGGTAATTTATTTTTTCCGAATTAAGTAGACCATCGTCTAGCAATAAATTTTTCCAAATATTGTCGGTAACCGGTGGCAATTGAATGCGCGTCTGATCCTGTTGCTGCCCTAGTAGCTCGGTTAACAGGCGCAGCTCGGGAATTAGGTTTCGGGCATTGTGTTTAAAGAAGAGTTGCAGGTTGCGGACTATATCCAAACGCTCATATTCATCATAGGTGAGCAGGTAGCTACGACTGTTTCGGGCGAGACTCAGACGCAGCGCCATATTTTGGCTCTCCAAGTCCAGTTCGCCGGTGAGCAATTGGTGCCATAAGGGGTTCTTGGTACCGGGCAGCACTAAGCGATTTCTTGCGCCACCATTGGGGTTGGTATGCGCATTCGGCTGATTCCCCGAAGCCCCCAGTATTTTAAATTCCTGCTGCAGGTGCTGGGCATGACGAATAAAAAAAGTGCGCAACTCGGCAATCGATTTTTGCATAACCTGGCCACTGTTGGGATTCTTGTGAACCTCAAGTTTTAATCGCGACAACAGTAATTTCAGCGGCAGCAGGCGCGTGGTGAGCTTTAATTGATCGTTTAATACCTGGCGCCAAATTGGATTGGATTCCAGTGGCAATAGGGCGATGTTGTGCGGCGTCTGCTGGCCGCCTGTCATATCGCGCACCTCGCCTTCCACCAAGCCGAGGCCAATACCGAGCAGACCACTGATCATCTCCGGGCTGAGATCGCGCG
>JBLHFL010000213.1:0-3730 GCA_047618105.1 Granulosicoccus sp. | reverse complement strand
CTATGCTCGTCTGTCTCATCTATTCGATACCGGACCGATCGCCGATGGCAACCAGGCCGTAACCGCACAGATAGATCCCAGTGCACGGGTGGCGCAAGGCGCCACGATCGGGGCATACGCGGTACTTGGCAAAGGCGTTAAGGTTGGCCAGGGTGCGGTCATAGGTGCACACTGTGTAATCGATGACTTTGCCGCAATTGGCGCCCAAACTCGCCTCCAAGCCCGGGTCACGGTGGCGCATCACTGTACTCTGGGCGATCATTGTCTGGTGCAAAGCGGCACCGTGATCGGTTCGAATGGGTTTGGTTATGCGCCCACCGCTACCGGTTGGCAAGCGATCGCCCAGCTCGGCCGAGTGGTGATTGGCGATCGGGTCGAAATTGGCGCAAATTGCACCATTGATCGGGGTGCGATCGAAGATACCCGAATTGAATCGGATGTCATTATCGATAATCTGGTGCACATTGCTCATAATGTGCACATTGGCGCTCGAACAGCGTTAGCGGGGCAGGTTGGCATAGCTGGTAGCACGCGTATGGGTGCCGGCTGTTCCGCCGGCGGCCAGGCCGGCTTTACCGGCCACATCGCTGTTGCCGACAACAGTCATTTTACCGGCCAAGCCATGGTAACTAAGGGTACCACTGAGGGTGGCCTATACTCTTCCGGAATACCGGCCCAGGCCAGTAAGGATTGGCGTAAGATGGTGGCGCGGGTGCGTCAGTTGGAAACTACTATGGCGCGCCTTGACGCGCTGGAAAAACTAATTAAGGAAACGGAATGACGAGCGCAGTAACAGCCCCCTTAGAGCCTAGCATTGAGATGCCCATGGGCATCGAACAGATTAAGGCCTTGTTGCCCCATCGTTATCCGTTTTTGCTGGTTGATCGGGTAACGGCCTATGAACCGGGCGTTAGCATTCGCGGCTTTAAAAACGTCTCAGCCAATGAGGCGCTGTTCCAGGGCCATTTTCCGGACAAGGCGATCTTTCCGGGCGTCTTGATTTGCGAGGCGCTGGCTCAGCTGACCGCAATCTATGGTTTTTTGACCACCGGTCATCGCCCTGCGGATGGCTACCTTTATCTGTTTGCCGGCTTGGATAACGTCAAATTCAAACGTCAGGTAGTGCCTGGTGACCAGTTGGAACTGGTGGTTGAGTTTGTCGCCGAGCGACGTGGCATGTATAAGGTAGCCGGGAAAGCCTTTGTTGACGGTCAACTCGCCGCGAGTGCCGATATACTCTGCGCAGAACGACAAGCCTGATGATTCATCCAACTGCGATAATCGACCCAAGCGCCAAGATCGCCGCCAATGTCAGTATCGGGCCCTATTCGGTGATCGGTGCCGATGTCGAGATCGGCCCGGATACCTGGGTTGGCCCTCACGCTGTGATCAACGGTCCGACCGTTATCGGCCAAGGTAACCGTATTTTCCAGTTTGCCAGTGTTGGCGAAGAATGCCAGGATATGAAATATCAGGGTGAGCCGACGCGGCTGATCATCGGCGATTTCAACACCATCCGGGAATTCACCACCTTGCAGCGCGGTACCATTCAGGGTGCCGAAGAAACTCGGATTGGCAGTCACGGCCTGTTTATGGCCTATACCCACGTCGCGCATGACTGTGTCATCGGTGACCATGTTATATTAGCCAATGGTGCTCAGGTAGCCGGTCATTGTGAAGTCGGAGACCATGCGATATTGGGTGGTAATACCGCGATACATCAATTTTGTCAGATCGGTCAGCACGCCTTCGTGGGGGCCGGTTCAACCGTGTTAAAAGATATTCCCGCCTTTGTTACCGTGCAAGGCTATCCCGCAGCGCCCCATGGCATGAACTTTGAGGGACTCAAGCGGCGCGGCTATTCAAAGGAAGCGTTGCGTGCTTTGCGACACGCCTACAAGGTCGTTTACCGAGAGGGCAAGACCATTCAGGATGCGCTCACAGAATTATCTGAGCTGGATCCGATTGGCGCGGAGGTCCAGGTGTTTATCGATAGTATCCGCAATTCCCGCCGCGGCATTAGCCGCTAATGGTCGCGCCGCTGCGTGTTGCCCTGGTTGCCGGTGAGGCCAGTGGCGATTTGCTCGGCGCCGGATTGATGCAGGCGTTACGGGCTCAACAACCGGATATCGAATTTGCGGGCATCGGTGGCGACCATATGATCGCCGCTGGGTTGGTCTCACGCGTGCCGATGGAACGGTTGTCGGTGATGGGCCTAACCGAGGTGCTCGGGCGCTTACCCGAACTCTTGGGTATCCGGCGCGCACTCACGCACTTCTGTCTGGATTGGCAACCCGATGTATTTATCGGTATTGATGCCCCGGACTTCAATCTAGGCTTGGAAATCAGTTTACGCACTGCCGGTATCAAGACGGTGCATTATGTTTCGCCGTCCGTATGGGCATGGCGCAAAGGCCGGATAAAGAAAATTCGCCGCGCCGTCGACCATATGCTGACCCTCTTGCCATTCGAAGCGACCTTTTACCAGCGCGAGCAGATCCCCGTCACCTTTGTCGGCCATACCCTGGCCGACCGCCTACCGATGACCCATTCACCCGAGATTCTGCGCCAAGAAATGGGTTTGATATCAGGGCTACCGGTGGTGGCCATGTTGCCCGGTTCGCGCGGCAGCGAAGTTAAAACTCTAACTGCACTCTTTTTGGCCACCTTAACGCAGGTGCAGCGGCAGATCGGTCCGATCCAAGTTGTCATTCCGGCGGCCAATACCCATCGAGCGCAGCAGATTACCGCGATCATCGCCCAGCAGGCGCCGGATTTGAACATCACCGTGCTTGATCAGCGTGCGGATGATGCCCTAGCGGCCAGTGATGCGGTATTGGTCGCCTCCGGCACCGCAACCCTGCAGGCCATGCTGTGGAAGAAACCCATGGTCGTCGCATATAAACTGAGTGCCCTGAGTTATTTTATTATCTCCCGTTTGGCCACGGGCCGCTGGGTCGCCTTGCCCAATATATTGGCCGAGCGGAACTGGGTGCCAGAGCGCTTGCAGGCAGCGGCGACGCCCGAGCGCTTGGCAGAGGACCTGATACGGGCCCTGGAAGACACTGACTATCGCAATGAATTTGTGGCCCAGGCCAGCGAGTGGCACCGCAAACTGGCCTGTAATGCCGATCAGCAGGCCGCACAAGCGGTCTTGACGCTGGTCGGTCGATGATCCAGGCTGGTTTAGATTGGGCTCTTGGTGTCGGTCTTGTGGCCGGCGTCGATGAGGTGGGCCGCGGCCCCTTGCTTGGCGATGTCGTGGTGGCGGCGGTCATTCTCGACCCTAAACGTCCGATCATCGGCCTGCAAGACTCGAAAAAATTATCCGAAAAACGCCGCACCGCTTTGGCCTTGGAAATTCATGAAAAGGCCTTAGCGGTTTGTATTGCTCGCGCCAGCGTGGCGGAAATTGATGCCATGAATATATTGCAGGCCACATTGTTGGCCATGCGTCGAGCCGTTGAGGGCCTAGCCCTGCAGCCGGTTTTTTGCCAGATTGATGGCAATCGTGTGCCGCCGGGTTTACCGTGCCCGGCCGAGGCTGTGGTTAAGGGCGATGGTAAGATTGCCGCCATTGCTGCCGCATCGATCGTCGCCAAGGTGCAGCGAGACAGTGAAATGCATGCCCTGCATCGGCGTCACCCAGAATACGGATTTGATCGACACAAGGGCTATGGCACTAAACAACACCTGGCCGCTTTGTTAACATTCGGCGTGCTGGCAGAAC
>JBLHFL010000212.1:0-3795 GCA_047618105.1 Granulosicoccus sp. | reverse complement strand
GACACTCCATACAATACCTATACGCGCAAGGGCTTGCCGCCGACGCCGATTGCCAACCCAGGCCGCGAAGCAATCTTTGCTGCCTTAAATCCGGCCCCCGGCGAGAGTCTCTTTTTTGTCGCCAAGGGCGATGGCAGCCATCAGTTTTCGATCACGTTCGAAGAGCACAAAGCGGCCGTACGCCGCTACCAGCGTTTTTCTCGGCGCCAAGACTATAAGTCTGCGCCGGCAGCGGATGCAGCCCAATGAGCGCCCTATTTATCAGCATAGAGGGACTGGAAGGCGCCGGGAAAACCACTCAGGCCGAAGTATTGATGGCCTGGCTCAAGGCGCACGGTCACGATATTATCCGCACCCGGGAGCCGGGTGGCACCGAGATCGCAGAAGCGATCCGGGACCTGGTCTTGAGTCACCACAGTGAACAAATGGATCCGGTTACCGAGTTGCTGCTCGTCTTTGCGGCCCGCAAGCAGCATGTGGCCAGCCTTATTCAGCCAGCCTTAGCGGCTGGTCAGTGGGTGATCAGCGATCGCTTTACCGATGCGACCTACGCCTACCAGGGTGGCGGGCGCGGGCTCGACCGGAGCCTGATTGCATCTCTTGAAGAGACGGTTTTGGCCAATTTCCAGCCCGATCTGACCATCTGGTTCGATTGCGACGCGGCCACTGGATTGGCGCGGGCCCAAGCGCGAGGGGCGCTTGACCGCATTGAAGGGGAAGATATAGCATTTTTTAACCGCTGCCGGGCCCAATATCAGCTACGCTATGATCAACAACCTGAGCGTTTTATAAAAATTGATGCGGCCCCATCTCAGGCCGCCGTCTCCAAGCAGTTAATTACGGCCCTGGAGGTCTACTTTGCCTAATTTACCGCCCTGGTTGAGCGCCACGCTGATCGATTTAATTGGTCAATACCGGGCTAACACTCTTCCGCATGGCCTGTTGATATTGGGTGACCCGGGCCATGGCGGCGCGTTAATGACCGATGCCTTGGTGGCGAAATTACTCTGCCGTTCCGACTTGCCGCACGCCTGTGGTGACTGTAAAGCCTGTCGGTTGCATCAGGCCGGCAACCATCCGGACTTCATTCGGGTGCAGCCGGAAGGCAAGAGTTTGACCATTCGCGTCGATGCCATTCGCGCCATCAATCGAAAAGTGGCCGAAACCGCTCAGCAGGGTGGCAACAAGGTGATTCGCCTGGAAAACGCCGAAAAGATGAACAGCAATGCCGCCAATGCCTTACTCAAGGTATTGGAAGAGCCGAGCGATCGAACCTTTATCGTGCTTGAAAGCCGTTCGCTGGGGCGTACCTTGCCAACTATTCGGTCACGATGTCGGCTGGTTGCATTGCCGGAACCGAGTCTGGACCAAGCCTTGGCCGTGTTGCACAACGGCGCCTATCCGCTCGATCCCCATATCGCCTTGGGTATTGCGCAAGGCAAACCCTATGCCGCGTTGGCGGTCACTGCGGACCAACTGAACCAGTGGTCCGAGTGTGAACGACGTTTTTCGCAGGATTTGGGCTTCAGTCAGCTGAGTCAATTTATTCACAAGGCGCCGCTTGAACCGACCCTCAAGCAGCTGATGCTGTGGGTCGATACGGCGATACGTCAGCGCTTGAGCCGGCGTCGCGAGTCGGCTCCTGTTGCCGATGACATGATCGAACTGTTGGCCAACAAAAAAGCTCGGTCGCTATTTGATTTTCGGGATTATATAGTTGTTTTATTAGGCTCGATTCATCGTCAATCGAATTTAAACACTCAGCTTATGGGCGAAGAGCTCGCATCTCGCTGGCTTGATCTAAGAGGCACAGAATGAACCCCAAATTAGGTGGCACTCGCAGCGGAATATTGTCCATAACAATGAAAGACAAGGCGGTTCTCTATGCTGCCTTTATGCCCTTCGTTAAGAATGGCGGTTTGTTTATCGCGACCAACAAACGCTTTAGTGTGGGCGATGATGTTTTTTTATTGCTCACCCTGATGGACGAGCCAGAAAAAATCCCGGTTGCCGGCCGTGTTATCTGGCTGACCCCAAGAGGGGCCCAAGGCAACCGAGCAACCGGCATCGGTGTGCAATTTTCAAAGAAAAACGAATTGGCAAAAGACAAGATCGAAACCTATCTGGCCGGTGCGTTGAATTCCGACAAACCCACCCACACTATGTAATTGGGCCAAAGCTAATCTGCAGGCCTCTGATGTCACCCGATTGGGCGGCGTAACCACTCTGGACACCCAGGAATGCTAACTTCCAGTCTTTCGATTAAGGCACAAAATCCCGCTGAAACAGCCCTGATCGGTTCGGCCCTGAATCTATTCACCATTCACAATGAAAATAGCGTCACGGTAACCCAATTGATAAAGGCCGCGGGTGTCAGTCGATCGGTGTTTTATAAGCACTTCGCTAACAAAGACGATGTCTATGCCGCCATTCTGCTCACCGATGAACTGGCAGTGAGCCCCTTGCTCAAAAAAATTAGGGCCTCCGGCAGCGCCGGTGAGCTACTAGAACAGTACCTGAAGTACCGGATTCAATTCGTTAAAAAGTACCGGGTTCTGATGCGTCTGGAAAAGCACCTGCAGGCAACCGACTGCACGCTAGAGCGGTTTGTCCAGTGGCAACTGTTACGCCGACAACATGTCGATGAGTTCGCCGCCATTATTGAGTTAGATCTGGCGCATCTAAAGCCGTTGGAGCGCGACAACGCGCGCTTCCATTATGGTTTGCTCTGGTCATTGGCCAGTGGCATGGCGCATATTACCGAATCCGATCTATTCTCTGAACTGATTCGTGACCGGCGTGGCTTTACCCGCTTCCTGCTCGATTCCGTAAGCTCACTGGGTGGCCATCGATGATCGAACTGACCGATATATATCGACAAATTGATAACCAAACGGTGGCGCCGGTTGAGTTATGGAATCCTGACTACTGTGGTGAAATTGATCTGGAAATTCGCCGCGACGGCAAATGGTACTATCAGGGCAGCCTGATTGCTCGGGAACGAATGGTTAAGCTCTTTGCCAGTGTGCTGAAAAAGGAAGGCGAGCGATATTTCTTAGTCACACCGGTTGAGAAGGTAGGTATTCGAGTAGCAGCCACACCCTTTGTGGTGGTCGCTGCCCAATTAATCGGTGACACCTGGATCGTGACCAACAATCTGGGCGATCAGGCCTGTTTGGATGCAGATCACCCCCTTAGAGTCGACTACCCAGCGGAACCAGAGATGCATTGGCGCGCTAATTTAAGCGCCCGAATAAGCCCCGGTGTGATGTATCAGTGGCAGATCCATGCCTTAGACCATCAGGGATTGCGCCAAGATGTACTGTGGTTGGACAGCGCCGGAACGGAATTCATGCTCGATCGTAGCGAGTTGACCTGACCCCGAGATTCGAGATCCGGTCAATGAATGCGCCCATCACATATTGGGATAGTTGGGCCCACCCGCGCCTTCGGGGGTTACCCAGGTGATATTTTGAGCCGGATCCTTGATATCGCAGGTTTTGCAATGCACGCAGTTTTGCGCATTGATTTGAAACTTGGCTGCGCCATCGGCCCCCTGAATGACCTCATACACACCGGCCGGACAATAGCGCTGGGCCGGTTCCGCATAGAGCGGCAGATTGTCCCGGATGGGCAAATCTGGGTCGGTCAGCCGGAGGTGCACCGGTTGGTTGTCTTCGTGATTGGTATTGGAGAGAAATACCGAGCTAAGCTTGTCAAAGGACAGGACGCCATCTGGCTTGCCGTATTCAAGCATCCTAGACTGCGCGGCCGGCTTGAGCGTGGCGTAGTCGG
>JBLHFL010000211.1:0-3801 GCA_047618105.1 Granulosicoccus sp. | reverse complement strand
CATCGCGTCTAGATCGACTACCACCTGTAAATTTTTCTCAGTTTGCGATTCATCCTCGGTCGCGGTGTCTCGTGTGTGCTGCGCGCAACGGTCTATTAGGGCAGTGAGTGTCTCTTTTACCCGACCGTTGATACCGCCCAGAACCCGAATACGAGCTAGGGCCAATTCGCGCATTTCAATCCAGTTACTGATTAACATAGGATGATTGACCAAAAACGGCGCCATGCCCAACCCGGTCGAGTTACCGATACCGAAATGACGCTTAAGCTCTGGTTGCATAGTTTGGAAGGTGTCAGGGGATTTGTGACGGGCAATATGTTCAGCCTGCAGGAAGCTGAAATTACGCAGCATCCAACAAACAAACATTTCCGAGGCAAAGGGCCGGGAAAAATCTTTGTGCTTAGTAGAAACCTTTTCCCAATCAGCCATGCCAAGCTTGCCACTGCCATAGACCGCCGTAGTCCGGTACAGATAACCGACCTTGGAGATTTGCTCGACATCCGGCTGCGCTCCGCGGGCTAGCTGATCGACAACATAATCAAATATCCTGGCACTTCGGTTGGCTCGTGACAGAACAAAGACCCGAGGGTCAACTCGTCCAGCTTCTTGCAAGGGTACATTTTGCTTCAGCCGTTCCAAGTAAAGCTGGTCCACCGGTCCTTCCACCAGCGCCATGGTGAGGTCCCATTGAGTCGCAATAACTCGATCGTTGCGATTTTCCAGCGCCAGATAGTGCGAGAATAATACAAAACTAAACAGGCCATTGGGTGCCTGGACTTCATAAACGACTGTGCCATAACCGTCGTCATCAAGGTCAAAGCGGGTCGGTTCAATTTGCCAGCGTTCCCGCATTATTCTGCGCACGAGGGTGCGCATAAAACTCAGACGGCTCTGATGGAAGGACCCCAAGCGCTCTAAGTTCATCACTTGGCTAGCCGGACGCAGCGGTAACGCGTTGTCACCCCTCATGGAATTTTGGATCGTGGCAGCAGTCGTCATTACTCTTTACGTCCTAATTAGCAGCACATCTATCGGGCAGCACAACCTTCCGTTGTGCAATATGGCCTGGCTAAAGCCTTGATGTGCGGAATCAACTGACAATACATCTGGTCTGTTGGTATTTGTAACCTTGGCGTCGGAATGAGCATCACCAGTAGGCATTACCGCGCGGAATTGATATTCGCGTGGATCGCATATGGCAATTGTCAGCCCTAGGGGTTTCAAGACCCACAAGTGCTGACGGCAAACTCCGTCTCCGTTTTAGGGTGGAACCAATCATCTGTCAACCATGGGCCACTAAACAAATCAAAAGGATAAATCAACTGATAAGGGAAACTTATCAGCGTCCGATTTATGGTTCCTATATTTAGTGTTGGGGTAATGTTTCGACCCTAGCACCTCGGATCAATATTGCTAGAATTCTGGCCTCATCGCAGGACCCAAATCTTGCTATCCGGGCCAGTTCATAGCACTAGAACTGGGCCACCTGGTCAGCTGGCTAGCCGCTACTGCTGGCAACGATAAAGTCTATCAAGGCCCTGGCGGGCGGGGTGAGTGACTTGTTGGTCAGATGTACGATGCCAATACGGCGAATAACCGTGGGAGTTTTTAACGGGATGAATTTGAGCGTGGTACTGTTCTTCGGAAATGCATACCAGGGCAGCGTGGTAATACCAAAACCGGCCTCCAACATCGCGATCAGGGAGATCATATTGGACACATAAAATTGTGAATGACCCAGCAATGGATGGGCTTCACTATCTTCCAGTAGCGCCGACGTGCCATTGCTTATAAACCTATGTTCGCGCAACGTCTGCCAATGCAGCTCGGTGCTGCCGGCCAAGGGATGGTTGTTCGGGCAGACCACGCCGATTTGATCCTGCCAAATCGGAATAAAGGTCTTGTCGGAATGTTCCTGCTCATGAAACAGATGCGCGATACCAAAATCGACTTGCTGATTTTCAACCATTTGCAGGACAGCAGTGGAGTTATCATCAAAAAAACTAACATGCAGGCCAGGTGTGTCGGCAAAAAACTGCAATAACAACTCAGGCAACACCCTACTGGCAATAGAAGGCACTGAGGCTAACCGCAGGTGCCCCGTCTTATGTTCCGCCAAGAGCGTCATGTCTTCCGCCACTCGATCGTGGTGGGCTATGAGTTCTTTTGCCTTGGGTAAAAAATGACTGCCGAAGGGGGTTAATTCGGTTTTAGCGGTTTTGGCATTGCGCTTCTCGAACAGGCCTTCACCGAGTTTCTTCTCGAGGTCTCGGATAGATAAGGAAATGGCCGGTTGCGTGCGGTGCGCCTTTTCTGCTGCGACATGAAAACCTTTTAGTTCAGCAACCCAGACGAAATGACGTAATTGGGCAATTTTAAGCTCTGGCAGCATGACCGCCTCCTAATAAGAAAATCTTATCAATAGATAGTTTTTATTGATTTTTATTATTAAAGCACGGAGCCTATGATTCCTCCAACAAAATTCGGACCATCGATATGACTGATACAGTGTTTAGAAATTACATCGCAGGCGAGTGGGTTGAAGGCAATCGAGCGGTGGCAAATATCAGCCCTGCCGACAAAGCTGATCTGATCGGCCACTACGCTCAGGCCGACAAAGCACAAACCGAAGCCGCCATTACCGCCGCCGGTGTAGCCCAAGTTGAGTGGGCCAAAAGCGGCTTAGAGCAACGCTACAGCGTTTTGATGGCGATCGGTGATGAACTGATTCAGCGTAAAGATGAGTTGGGTAGACTGTTAGCCCGTGAAGAAGGCAAAACACTTGCCGAGGGCGTGGGCGAAACCTACCGCTCCGGTCAATTCTTCCATTATTACGCCGCCGAAGTGCTGCGCCAGATGGGTGAAACTGCCGATTCAGTGCGCCCAGGCGTAGAAATTGAAACCCGCCGTGAGCCAGTCGGCGTGGTCGGCGTTATCACCCCGTGGAATTTCCCAACGGCCACCGCCGCTTGGAAGATCGCTCCCGCCCTAGCCTTTGGCAACGCGGTGGTCTTTAAGCCGGCGAATCAGGTGACCGCAAGCGCTTGGTCACTGACCGAAATCATCTCTCGGCAGGGCCTGCCAGCAGGTACTTTTAACCTGGTCATGGGCCCCGGCGCGGAAGTCGGTGATGTATTGATAAATTCACGTGGCATTAATGCACTGACCTTCACCGGTTCGCTCGAAACGGGCCGCAAAGTGGCTGTGGCGACGGCCATGAACCTGGTCAAGTGTCAGCTGGAAATGGGCAGTAAAAACGCCCTAATCGTATTGGATGACGCGGATCTCGATAATGCGGTTGAGTGTGCAGTGGGAGGTGCTTATGGCGGTACGGGACAAAAATGCACCGCATCGTCGCGCCTGATTGTCACCGAAGGCATCCACGATCGATTTGTGGCGGCCGTGATTGAGCGCATGAAGAAGTTGGTGGTCGGTCATCCTTTAAAGGAAGGCGTACATATCGGAGCCGTTGGCGATGCCCGTCAAATGGAACAAAACCTAAGGTATCTGCAACTGGCCAAAGATGAAGGCGGCACGCTGGCTTTCGGCGGCAACGTGTTAACCGAAGATACAGATGGCTATTACATGCAGCCAGCATTGTTTACCGAGACAACCAACGCGATGACGATCAATCGGGAAGAAGCCTTTGCGCCGATCGCTTGCGTCATCAAGGTAAAAGATTATGAGCAAGCGCTGGCCACCTTGAATGACACGAATTTTGGCCTTACTGGCGGCATCTGTACTGAGTCACTCAAGTATGCGACCGATTTCAAACGCCAGGCCAAAACCGGTTGTGTGATG
>JBLHFL010000210.1:0-3814 GCA_047618105.1 Granulosicoccus sp. | reverse complement strand
GTGATGAAACAGGAGTAGCACTTTACGACAGTGAGCTGGGACTGCTCGCTCACCAACTGTACAGTCAGGTGAAGATGCACGCCGAATTTGGGGGCGTGGTCCCCGAGCTGGCCTCTAGAGACCATATTCGCACCCTCTTGCCCCTGATTCAGGCGACCTTTGTCGAGGCGGGGTTACCGCTCGGACAGGTCGATGGAGTCGCTTTTACGGCCGGCCCTGGGCTTATCGGCGCCCTCATGGTTGGCGCAGCGACTGCGCGGTCGTTGGCCTTTGGCTGGGGTGTGCCCGCCCTCGGTGTGCATCATATGGAAGGCCACCTGTTGGCTCCTATGTTGGAAACCAATCCGCCGGCCTATCCCTTCGTCGCCCTGTTAGTCAGTGGCGGTCATACCCTGTTGGTTGATGTTAAGGCACCCGGTGCCTACAGTATACTAGGTGAGTCGTTGGACGATGCGGCCGGTGAGGCCTTCGATAAAACGGCCAAGATGATGGGCTTACCCTACCCGGGTGGGCCCTTGCTCAGCCAAATAGCCGAGCAGGGGCGGACCGGGGTGTTTCGCTTTCCGCGGCCGATGATCGACCGACCCGGCATGGACTTTAGTTTTTCAGGCCTTAAAACCTCAGTTAGGCTGCAAATTGCCAAGCACAGCGTCGACGGGGTTGTTCCCGACGCGACGCGAGCTGATATTGCCTGTGCCTTTCAAGAGGCTGTGGTCGAGACGCTGGCCGTTAAGTGTCGGCGCGCCTTGCAGCACACCGGTTATAAACGACTGGTGATCGCCGGCGGGGTGAGTGCGAACAAACAACTGCGGATAGGCCTGGCAACAATGGCCAAAAAGGAAGGCAGTGAATTGTTTTTCCCTCGGCCTGAGTTTTGTACCGATAATGGCGCCATGATCGCCTATGCTGGTTGGTTGCGGCTCAGGGCCGGGCAAAGCTCTGAGCTCTCGCTAGACATTCGGCCACGCTGGCCACTTGATACCTTGGAGCCCATAAATGTCGGATAGTGTTTACGTTACCGGATTGCGCTTGGAGACCCTTATTGGCGTCTATGCCTTTGAGAGGGTCGAACGCCAGCTACTGTTCATCGATTTGGAACTGGATTTTGATTGTCATCGCGCCGGGCAGTCGGATGACCTGCGCGATGCACTCGACTACGACCAGCTCTTTAAAACCTTGCGAAGCTGGGCACTGGCGCAAGAGTTTCAATTGCTGGAAGCCTTCGGGGAAGCCCTGTGCCAACTGGTACACGAACAGTTTGCAATCGCACGGATACAGTTGCAGATCAATAAACCTGCCGCCGTGAGCGAGTGCAGCGCGGTGGGCATAAAAATGGAGCGGCGTTTTCAATGACAGCAAACTCGATCCAGCTTGCCCTGAGTTTGGGCAGTAACATCAATCGCTATCGCCGCATTGGGGCTGGCATAGACGCGCTGCGGCGCCATTTCGGCCCACTAATTTGCTCGCCTGTCTATGAAAGCGCCGCCGTTGGTTTTGACGGCAGTGCCTTTCTTAATCTGATCGTATTGGTGCAGTCGAGCGCCTCCCTAGCCGACGTTAATCTGATCCTGAAACAGATCGAGGACGACAATGGGCGGGATCGCAGTGGTCCAAAATTCGGTTCTCGAACCCTAGACATCGATGTCGTGACCTATGGTGATTTCGCGGGGTTAATGGAGGGAATCGAACTACCCAGACCTGAATTGTTCAAGAATGCCTTCGTATTACTGCCCTTGGTCGATCTGGTGCCTCAGCAGCAGGTGCCCGGCTTAGAGCAGACCTATAGTGAGTTATGGCTCAGTCAGGGTGCTCGGGGTCAACAGCTGACCCAGGTGCCCTTCGACTTTGAGCGCTAAACCGAGTTACTTCAGTTGTGCGCCATCACCATCGCTCGATCAGGGCTGGAGTCGGGCCAGTGCGCGCTCGATCAGGGGGCGGACAGAATCCACAATGATGGGCTGGCCTGCTTTTTGGGGATGGAGCCCGTCAGCCTGCATTAGATCGGGATACTGAGCGACATTTTCCAGTAAAAACGGCAAATAGAGCAAATCATGGATCTGCGCCAGTTCGGCAAAGCTATTGAAGAACGGTTCGGTATAGCGTTTACCGAAGTTGGGCGGCAACCGAATTCCCAACAGTATTACCTCAATGCCCTGGCTTTGCGCGAGGGTGATCATCTTTTGCAGGTTATCGTACATCTGATCGATGGGGTAACCTCGTAAACCATCATTGGCACCAAGCTCAACCAGGAGAATGTCAGGCTGAAACTTGTCCAACAGGGCCGGCAGGCGATCTAGGCCGCCCTTTGACGTTTCACCGCTGATGCTGGTATTGATAACCCGATAATCGTCACCCAGTGCTTGGTCGACCAAGGTCACCCAGCTCTCTTCCGGCAAGATACCATAACCGGCCGATAGGCTGTCGCCATGGACCATCAGAGTCGCGGCCTGAGTAAAGGAAACAGAAAGAGCGAGCATTTTGGCAATTAAGCCCCACTTCAGGAGCTTAGTAATCGTTAACAACAATTTTGGAATAAATTTTATCATGACGACCCAGACTAGTTTGATGATACAGACCCGACAGCTTAAACAGGAAGTACCCGGCCGTGAAGAGCCATTGGTTATATTAAAGGGTATAGATATGGAAATTTACGCCGGCGAGACGGTCGCGATCGTCGGTGTGTCGGGCTCTGGCAAGTCCACGCTGCTGGGTATGTTGGCCGGCCTGGACACCCCGAGTAGTGGTCATGTCGAAATTGCTGGTCGTGACCTGACGGCGATGGATGAAGAGTCTCGGGCGCTTTTGCGCGGCGAGATGGTCGGTTTTGTATTCCAAAATTTTCAACTGCTGCCCAGCTTGACGGCGCTGGAAAACGTCATGTTGCCACTCGAGGTGCGTGGCGATGTCAATGCCGAGGCTCAGGCCGATGACTGGTTGGATCGGGTCGGGCTGAGCGATCGCTCGCATCACTACCCGCAACAGCTCAGTGGGGGTGAGCAGCAACGTGTGGCGGTGGCTCGTGCCTTCGCCAGCAACGCCCCGATCCTCTTTGCCGATGAGCCGACGGGCAATCTCGACACGGTCACTGGCGAGAAGGTGGCCGATATGTTATTTGCGCTGAATCAGGAGCAGGGCACTACCTTGGTGCTCGTGACCCATGACGAAAGGTTGGCGGCGCGCTGTCAGCGTCAGCTGCGCATGCATGGTGGTGAGTTGGTCGAGGTACAACAATGAAGTCGGCGGCCCCGCGCGGATCTCTGGCCCGCTTGGCAATGAAGTTACTGTGGCGCGACTGGCGCAGTGGTGAGCTAAATATTCTGACCGCGGCCCTTTTGGTGGCCGTGACCACTGTGACCGGCATCGGCCTATTCACCGACCGTATCAGCAATTCGATCTTGGATGAGGCCGGCTCCCTGCTAGCAGCCGATGCGCAGATACGCGGCTCCCAGCCGTTACCGGAAATTTGGCTCGAGCAAGCCATTGCGGCCGGATTGGAAACAGCTCAGGTCACCACCTTTCAAGCCATGGTCTTCGGCCCAGGCCGTTTGGCCGAATTGGCCTCGGTCAAGGCGGTCTCGCAAGCTTATCCCTTGAAAGGCGAGTTGGAAGTGAGTACCGAACCATACGGGCTGATCGAAAAAACCCAGGTCGGACCTCAACCCTCGGAGGCCTGGGTGAATTCTCGGCTGCTGGCCGCGCTAGGTATGGCGGTGGGCGATACCATCGGGGTCGGTGATGGTGATTTTATCATCGCCAAGGTAGTGATTGCCGAACCGGATAATGCCGGCGGTGACTTTGGTCTTAACCCGCGCGT
>JBLHFL010000209.1:0-3828 GCA_047618105.1 Granulosicoccus sp. | reverse complement strand
TCATGCTGGACCCCTTAATTAAAAAAGTGTTAACCAATCGCTGGTGGTCATCGGTCGATATTCTTTATTGCTGTAATAGGTGGTGGTGACTAAATCCGAGCCTTGGTTATCGCCGATAAATTCCAACACCAGACCACCCAGATCAAACCGGGCATTGCGTGCGGCCGATAAAAAGCTGCGCCGGTTCGGCTCCCCGGGCAAGGCCTTGAGGATTTCAATAAACATCCGGCCGACCAGATAGCCCTCAAAGGTGACGTAGTTGAAGTCATCGCCGAGCGCATTCATGGCCTGCTTAACGATCGCCAAGTTGCTGTCCAGTTCTGGCACCACCTGGGTCATGACCACTCGGTCGGTCACGCCAAACTCGGTGAGAATATCGGACAGATTCTCGGCACCGGTGAAGGACACCGCACTGATCACCCAGTCTTCGCCCTGATAGCGAGCGTAGCCGGCAAACCGACCGATGGCCGCGTAGGTGCCCACCGTCACCACCAGCTTGCAGCGCGTGCCGATCTGATTTTCCCACGCCTTGAGGGAGTCGTATCCGTCCCGACTGCTCAGCGTATTGCGCTGATAGACCCCGACCGGCCCGAGGTAGTTGCGCTCGGGGTTATCACCGTCCAAGGCCAAGATTTGATCGATCCGCGCGACAATGTCGCGCGTGTTCGGCCGGCTCTGCAGGGCGGCCTTAATACCGGACACGCCAGCCATGCCATAGGCATCGTTCTGGACATAGGCGCAGATCTCCTGCGGCCGGACCCCAGCGGTGATCGCCGCGTCGATTACCGCGGCGGCTTCTTGGACATAGGACGCGCGAAAGTTGATCACATCGCCCACGCCCGGGCGCAATAGCCCGGCACCGGTAAAGAAGCCGACCGCTGGGATTCGGGCTTTGGCGAGCAAGGGCAGACTGACTTGGGCGGTGGGGGTGCCGACATTACCGATCACGGCAAAGACATCCTCATCGATCAGTCGTTGGGTTTGTTGACCGGTGAGGGAGGGCGTATAGGAGTCGTTTAGGACCTTAAAATTCACCCGTCGACCCTGGACCGACACCCCGCGAAAGGCGGCCTCAATGCCAGTCTTCATGCCCTGGCCCAAACCTCGAGACTGGCCTTCCAGGTCCATCACGCCGCCGACAATAATTTGGTTGGCAAAGACACCCTCATCGGCCAGGGCCAACCCGGCACCCCAGACCAACATTGCACATAAAAGTAACGGTTGTTTCATAGTTGACTCCAACAAATAGGGTCGCAGGCTCTCAGGCCCGAGACTTCAGATCCTGTAAAAAAGCATTATGGTCGAGCCAAAACCAGGGCCGGTTCTGGCGAAAACAATAGCGAATAAAGGGCCGCAACCGGGCTGGGGCCAAATCCTGGTCCGGCTGGGCCTCGGAGAGGGCAAAGGACAACTTATGCGGAAACTCCTGCAAGGGCAGGGCAAAGGCCTCGCTGCCTTTGCCGATCACCAATAGGTAGTTCCGACTCAGGTTTTTGGGCGTCTGATCGAGTTCTATGCCAAACAGTTGGTGGAAATCGAACACGGGAATGATGGCACCGCGGATATTGGTGAAGCCTTGCAACCAGTCGGGTGCATTGGGCAGTCGACGTAGGTTCTCGAAATCGACCAGTTCCTTGTTGACCCGATCATCGAACAACAGGCCAAAACGTTGATAACTTAAACCGAAGTAGGCCGAGCGCTGCAGTGCCGGTCCCGACTCGCTGAGCGAGGAGTCCGCGGCACTTGAGTTCTCGGGCTCGGACGCATTCAGTAGAGCCAAGGCCGCGCTGGGCAGCATAAGGCGATTGGGCGCGCGTCGGAGAGTTGTCATCGGGGCTCGCTCAGCCGACCAGGGCGGTTATTTGATTGAGAATGTCTGCGTCGGTGTAGGGTTTTGAAATCAACGCCTTGGCACCCTGTTTGGCAGCCCACATATGGTCGGCTTTTTGGTTTTTACTGCTGACGAAGACAATGGGGATGGCCGACAGCTCCGCATCTTTGCGCAGTTCTCGACAGGTATTAAAACCGTCCATACCGTCCATAATAATGTCCATTAAAATCAGGTTTGGCCGCTCCGCTCGTGCCTTGGCAATCGCCTCGGCGCCGGAGCTGGCGGTCACGGAGAGAAAATTCTGACTGGCGATAATGCGCTGCAGGTTTTTCAAATCGGCGGGGTTGTCGTCTACACACAATATTTTTTTGGTCATCGGAGTGTCCTTGAGTTATACCAGTTGGGGCGTTGGATGAATCGGTATCAGGCTGGTGGGTAAAAAGCGACCCAGCTCATGAAGCAGAGCCAGATCGGTTGGCGGTTTGGTAATGTAGCCATTGCTGCCAGACATCTTGGCTTTGACCTTGTTCAGGGTGGAGCCTTTACTGGTCAGCATGACCACGGGTAAGGCCTGCTGCCGGGCTTTGATTTGCCGACACACCTGGTAGCCATCGATATCGGGCATCAGCACATCGAGAAACACCAAGTTATAGGGGTGGTTCGCACTCAAACGCAGCGCCTCGGTGCCATCACAGGCCAGATCGACGGCAATCTGATTGCCCAATAGATCGTGCAGCCGTTGTTTCATAAAGGTTCGCACCGGCATCGAGTCGTCGACCACGAGAATGGTTAGGTTGCTGGTGCTCGATTCACTTTCCAATCGATTTTGATTGACCAAACGTTCGAATACCTTGGTGACTCGCCGTAAAACCATCGGTCGAGTCAAAATTTCTGCGCTCGGTAACCAGGCATGGGTGACCTGTTCCGTATCCTGGAGCGCAATAATGGAACGGAATTGTTTGAACTGCTGTACTGCCTTAAAGGTCTGCTCGGCCCGCTCGGCTTGGGTGTTAATCAACAATACATCGCCCTGCGGCGAATTCGGATCGTCGACCAGAGTGAACTGCCCCATGACCGTACTGGACAGCCGACACAGGTTACGCAACAGCATTTGATCTTTGGCGGTCAGGCCAATATGTGAAATCGCGATCTTGTTCATAAGCCCCCGAATCATCAGTCAAATTGGACAGTGACGATACTGTAGACGATCGCTGCTTGAAAAAAGTTCAGGTTGCAAAAAGCACACAAAAAGGACGTTTTCGCCAAACCAAAAACGCGATAAAGCGCCATTAACGCTGGCCAAATAGAACTTTGTTCGAACGTGTAAAGGCCCTTTAGAGCTGCATCACATTTCGAACAGAGCACCGACGGGTGTCCGTTCTGGGGGCGGAGGGTGGCAATAAAAATTGACCAATTGGCTGATGAGCGGGCGCGAATAGGGGGTAAATAAGGGCTAGCAGAATAGCGGTACATTTTGTTATCAAAGCTGTACACTTATACAGCTTGAATTGGGCCGATTCCGGATCACCGCCGACTGTCAGGGCACGGCTGACGGTTAAGCGCGGCGGCGTCATGGTCTAGGTAGACGACAGTCTCGGTGCGCTGACAAGACCGCTGAGACGATTTGAGTAAACTAATTTTATTGTTATGCCGACAAGCACGGTAAAGACCTATCTTCCTGCTCCGGTATTTGATCTTGAGGCTCGCGACATTGAGTTATGGAAAGGCAATCAGTACCCAGTGCCACCGGGTATTGTCTAAGCGGCTAACCGGCCAATCTAAGTGGTGAACCGGCCGCGGATCAATCTGGTTTGGTTTAAGCGTGACTTGCGGGTCAGCGATCATGCGCCGTTAAAGCTCGCCGAAGACGCCGGTCTGCCGACCTTGCTGTTGTATGTTTTCGAGCCACTACTACTCCAAGATGGCCATTATACCGAGCGCCATTGGCGTTTTGTCACCGAGTCACTCATCGATATTAATAAAACGATTCGTGGCAA
>JBLHFL010000208.1:0-3846 GCA_047618105.1 Granulosicoccus sp. | reverse complement strand
TGGGGGTCTCTGTGGGGATTTCAGGGTACTTCGGACCGGCGTAGTCATCCCCAAAGCCATGGGTCAATGCCGTCAGCACTTGGGTCGCTGTGTAGGCATATAGCGGTGTAAAAGACTCCTGTGGGATGTAGGACTTGATGCCATAATCATATACCACATTGTCGGGGGCCAGTTTCTTGTAAAGGGCTATATCACGCGATGCTGACGACTCTTTGAGGCCAAAACGTTTTTGTAGATCGCTCCGGTTAGCGTGGCCTAAAAAGTAGAGCCGAAACTCAAGATAGAAAAGCCGTTCTTGCTGAGGTTGGCTTTGTTCGGTAAGTATTGGTTTAGTCGAATCATTCATCCTGTAGATCTCTGAACCTATTTAATCTTCATGAAGCAACGGTAAAGTTGCAGTACAGGAGTGTCGATTAACTGCAATAGATACAGCTCATCCCGCCCCCATTTGACTCTTTTTGAATCCCATTTGATAACCAAAATCCTATTA
Source organism: Granulosicoccus sp. (assembly GCA_047618105.1). Classification (GTDB taxonomy): domain Bacteria; phylum Pseudomonadota; class Gammaproteobacteria; order Pseudomonadales; family Natronospirillaceae; genus Reinekea. The sequence continues at coordinate 3,356 of JBLHFL010000208.1, read as the reverse complement.
GGTTATCAAAGACTGCAAAATCCTTTGCTCTATTAAAAGGTTTCAGGAGAAGAAAAACAAGGTATCTATGCATTAAAATTTAACAAAACCGAAAGACAGGTTATATAGATGCGGAATTTACTTTTCAAAATGAATAACAACCCAGCCCGAGAGCGCATCTACCGTGAAAGTTAATAAAATTCGATCACTGTACTTATATTTCGGATATTTTTGCTCCAAAGTATTAACCTCCATGGAGCCGAAGCTGACCCGATACAACTTATCCCGGTTGGCTGCACCCAGACCCAAGTAGCTTTTATCGGTCGCATAATGGAAGTCGCGGTAGCGCTGAGAGTTTTCGTAGCCTTCCAGCCATTTGGCCATGCGGGTTTGATAGGCACTCATGCCATAAGACGAATCGACGACGATTAGAACATCCCGCGGATTGGCCGAGTAATAGAGATGGGCACCCAGCAGGCCCCCAACTTGCATAGCAAGCGCCAAACCCAGCGCGATTAACTTACCCACTGGGTCACCCGCTTACATCTGCGCATTGAGAAGATTTCCAATCTGGTAGGCCGCAGATCCGGTCGAGGATTCGGTGTAGGAAGCTTCCACCAGGCTCGATACGGCTTTCAGATCACTGGACTCAAAACCATAAGCGATGCTGTGGATTGGAATTTGCAGCATTTGAATGACCTTATCGACCTTACTCAGTGCAAGACCGTTGCGCGTCTCGCCATCGGACAGTACAAAGATGGTTAACTTGTGGTCTGGATGGGTCTTGGCAAACTCGAGCAGGTCATAAGCGGCGACCAGGATGGCATCGTTGGTTGCCGTGCCACCACCGGCACTCATCCGTTCGACCGAGCCAAGGAACTGCGACTTCTGTTGCAGGCCGAACTCTCGCACCGGCAGATCCACATTTACAGTGTCATTGAAGGTGACCAAACCAATACTATTACGCGATGAGATAAAGTTCGCCGCTTCGGTCATGGCAACGCGCAAGGCGCGAATGCGATCGCCATCCATTGAGCCACTGACGTCGGCAACAAACATGGCCGCAATCGGTCGCCCACCGGACTTCTTATCTTTCCAAAGCCGCTGGGCGTTGAGAATCACCGCACCGTCGTTAAGTTCATAGGATGACTGATAGCTCGGATTGGCTGCAAAGCCATATCGTTTGGCGATGCCGGCATTGGCTTTAATAAATTGAGCGAACTGGGTCAATACCGTGCGCTCATCATCTGATGCTTCAGCCGTCGCATAAAGGGGCGAGTCATGGCGCACACCAAAGGGTACAAATTCATATCCGCCCAGGCCATTGGCATTGATAAAGGTTTGATACTCCATCACGAAGGCATCTAGGACGCCGCTGTTAACGGTCGCTTCACGCATTTGCAGCGTGTTCTGCGCGACAAAGGGCACGCCGCGCTGGAACGCTTCAAAGGCACTGGCCACGTCCGGGTCCAGCATTTGTCGCTCTTCGCCTTGGGCAAAGGCGTGTAGCACCGTGAGTAAGAAATTCAACCCGGTTGAAGACTGGTAAGGGTTGGTATAACCCATGGCAAATTCACCGCTGGTCACCGCGGTCAAGAGTTTCTGTAAATTCAGCTGACCGTTGGCGCTAATCTGATCCACCTTTTGCTTCTGAACCACCACGCCGGCAACATTGGGCGCCGTGGCCTTCTCGATTAGCGTTAAATCCACGCCCTGTGAGGCTAACATCTGTCCCCACAATAGGTTCGACGGTGAATAGGCATCCGGAACGTGCTTATTAGCCAGCAGGAATGACGCTGCGGCGCCGCTGGCGATTTTACGGATGGCTATTTGGCCAACCTTGCCGTTGGGCAAACGAATTCGTTGACTGTTGAACTGGTTGGCCAAATCGACGTAGATACCATCGACGCCACTGCCGCCCTTTTCTGAGCTGGTGAAAATCTCCACCGCCTCAACTTGCGAACTGTCGCGCGCGTCCACGGTACGAGCGTACTCATTGATATCCGGCAAGAGCTCCAGTAGATTGCTCGCGCTCAATTGGATATTGGCACGGTATTGATTTTCAATCCGACTCGGCTGGATGGTGTTCTCGATTATATCGGTCAACCTTTTCTCGGCTGCATCGAAATCTTTAACATTATTGGAGTCGAAACAGGCGGTTAATAAACTCACCGCCACAGTTAAGCCAATCAGTCTTTGCATTGAGCGCCCTTCCCTTTAGTCTTTGCTGAAAGCTTGAGCGCGTGCGCCCAGCTCCCGTAAACGATTTAACGATTCTTTCAGTTCGAAAGAATCAATATCTTTAATGTTGGCGACCTCTACCGTGGTCACATTGAGCGCGGTTAGTAATTCTCGGTTTTGTTCTACGAGTGCACCAATCCTCGCTTCTTGCTGAGTCAGCAGGGCGCGCCGCTGCTGCAGGGCGGCATTTTCCGACGTCTCGGACTGCAGCGCATCGCCCTTGGTAGTTCGAACGCTGCGTGCCGCTGCGACTATGTCGTTGAGATTGGTGATCACCAGTTTAAATACGCGTCCGGTTTCTTGGCTATAGCTCGCCATGGTAATGGTGGTATCACCCAGCTTTTGCTCGATAACCTGTCGATAGTCCGCCAGCATGCCCATCAATCGACTGGCCTGCTTGGCCGATTCCGGTTGATCTAATTCGGCCAACTGATTGGCAATGGACTCGACTTCGGCATAGAGGCGCTGTTCTTTAGCAATTTCATGGCCGATAAGGGCAGCATGTGCGTCCCGTTTGGCGTAGCCCGCCACCAGGTAGAAGCCACCCGCCAGCGCCACCGATAAGATCGCCAAGGCGCTGTAGAGCGCGAGTGCCAGAAACTGGGGCGCAAACCAGAACCAAAAGGCACCAATGCAGAACACTGCAGCGGATGCCGACACCCCTAAAACTCGTCCCATATTTTCCTCATTCGTCATTATATCGACTAGATTTGTCCCGATTGTACGCAAGTTAAAGCCAAATTCGGTGGAAAATTACCCTTCCCTTCTCTTTTGTGACTTCCTTCCAAAGGGATTTACTGTTCAATGGTGGCCGAATCGCGTCATAATCTGTGCAGAGCCATACCATTCAGTAAAGGATACGAACCATGACCAGCCAAACGACCATTGCCCAAGTCGCGACCATGTCCGCCGAGGAAATTGCCACCTCGTTAGGCACAAAAGCCCCCAGCACCATTACTGACGACATCCCAGATGACGTTAAGCAGCGTGCCAAAGGGCTGCTGGAGCGGATTCAACAGGTCGGCGATCGAGACATCAGTGCGCGTAATGACCTCACCAGCGAGGCTAAAAGCTTCGGTCAAGAAGTTCGTCGCCAAATCGCCCACCAAAGCGATCTGCTCAATGCGCCCATCAAG
>JBLHFL010000207.1:0-3850 GCA_047618105.1 Granulosicoccus sp. | reverse complement strand
GTTGAAGCAGGGTGGTCTTGCCAGCACCTAGAAAACCGGTAATCAGATGGGTCGGAATCTGCTTGAGCATAGGGCTAATAGTTCTGCGGGTATTTGGCGGTAAAGCGGGTGAAGTATTGATAACAGGTCCGCTCATCCTGGATCAGATCGCCGGTCGGGTAAAACAACTCGCCGAACACGATTTTCTTCTCGCGATAATCGAAGCCGACCGGGGCGATTGGTATCTCAGCGCCAATGGCGATGCGCAGGAAACCATTCTTAAACTTGCCGACCTTGGCCCGAGTGCCTTCCGGGGTGACGGCCAAATGCAAACGCGTGTGTTGTTGATATTGATCGACAACCTGCTCAACCATGCCTCGGGGCGCGTGGCGGTATACTGGTATGCCACCCAAGCGGGTCATCAGGCCCTTTATCGGCCATACAAAGAGCGAATGCTTGCCCAACCAACGGCCCTTAAAGCCGATCGCCAGCATGCCAAACAGGCCAATAAAGAAATCCCAATTGCTGGTGTGGGGGGCCACCACAAACATCAGCTTGGGTTGATTCGGCAGCTCGCCGGCAAAAGACCAGCCCAGCGCGCCAAACAGCGTTCGGCCCACCCAGCGGGTAAAGCTATTGCCAAAAGAATCCCAACTATCCGGTAACGGCGGTATGTGCAACAAGGGTTAGATCCTATTTTAATCGCTCAGCCGGCCAGTGTAGCGGATAAAGGCCAGCACGGGTCAGCGGCTGGTAAAAAAAAACCCCACTCCTGGGCCTAACAAGTAAGCCAAAGAGTGGGGTTGCGGTGTACGAGCTGACTAGAAACTCAGCGAAACATCCTCATGCACCGATTGACAGGCCGCAACCGACAGGGCCAGTTTTTCGGACAAGCGTGGCTGTAAGCGCACCCCGATGGTGTCATTCAGGTTTTGTTCCAGTACCTTCAGACCCGGTAAAACCTGTTGATTGGCCTGACGCATCCAAGCCAGATCGGCCGCCAACTGCGCGAGCGCCTGATCTTTGAAGTCTAGCGCTTTGGCCTGATCCGGCGCAGAGCCTCGTAGGGCACGGCGGGCTTTATTGACCAAAACACCAACCTGATCGGCCCCGGTGACCTCGCCAATTTCAGCAGACAGTTCTTTGATCAAATCCATCGCGGTATCGACATCGTTATTCAGCACAATAGCATCGATGCGCTCAATTTTTTGCGCCAATGACGCCAAGCTTTCCGGATCGACTAACAGATCAATGGCCTCTTGAATCGGTCGATAAGCATTATCGACATGATTGCGATAGGCACGTTGGGCTTTCTGCAGATCGCTTAACAAGATTTGATAGGCGGCATTTTCGGCCTCCCACGACAGCGGGATATCAGCGTTTAACTGCATAATGTCAGCGTTGAGCAAGGCCATCGACGCTTCCGCGGCGGCGATATCGGCAGCAGAGATGCTGGTGTCGAAGCGCGCTTCATCGATAAGGTCTGCATGAACCTCTATCTCATTGCGCAGCTTGCGAATATCAGACTCGATACCCCGAACCTGAATGTGCAATGGGCCGAAGGCTACCGAGGCCTGATCGATCACTGCGCTGGCCAGGTTCACCGAATCGACCAACGCAAAGGTTCCGCTGCTTTGGGTCAGAGCCGTTGCCAACGCGTTTTGCATATCTTCGGGCAAGGCGGAGATATCGACTCTGGCCATGGTATCGATCGCGGCCAGAATATCGCCTTCGTTACGTTGGTAATTGGCAAAGACATTACGCTCCAGACACTGCTGTAACTTCGGATTAAGCGGCGGCGGTGCGTTCTCCGAGGTCAGGTAAATGCGATTGGGCAGATAATTCACCAAGGGTGGGATCAGACCAACAATCAATAGCGCCAGCAGTTGCAGGCCGATAAAGGGCACCACGCCCTTATAGATATCGAGTGTCTTAACCACCTTAGGTGCCACGCCGCGTAAATAGAACAGCGCGAAACCAAATGGCGGTGTCAAGAACGAGGTCTGCATATTCAGGCCAATCATCACGCCTAACCAGACGGCGGATATGTTGGCATCCGGTGCGGCCAACAAGATGGGCGCAACCAGTGGCACGACCACAACGGCAATTTCGATAAAGTCGAGAAAGAACCCGAGCAAGAAAATCACCAACATCACGACGATAAACTGGGTCCAAAAACCACCCGGCAAACTGGTCAGCGCATGGCGGACCAACTCTTCACCGCCGAAGGCACGGAAAGCAGCGGTCAACATGGCGGCACCGATCAGGATCACAAACACCATGCTGGTGGTCTTAACGGTTTCGGTCATGACCTCATTCAAGGTGTTGTTAGTTTTAAAGACGCGCCAGGTGCTCCAACCGATGGAGACAAAGAGCACGATGGTCAGGCAAACGGCCAAAATAAAGCCAAACACTTCGCCAGGACTGGTGAGGTTTTTGACATTGATCGACCAAACACTGAGCACCAGGACGATGCCGATGACCGCAAGGACGCCGAGCAAGGCCGGGGTATAGACGTGCCGCTCGCCCTTGAATATCCGGTAACCGCCCATCAAGATGGCCCCGACTGCACCGATGGCGCCGGCCTGGTTAACAGTTGCGACCCCGCCCAAGATGGATCCGAGCACAATAAAAATCAGCGCCAATGGCGGCACTAGGGCCTTGAGCACATTCCACAAAAACTGGCGATCGTAGGCACCGTCATAAGGTACCGGCGGTGCCAAGTTAGGCTTCAGAATTGCGGTAATCAGGATATAGAGAATATAGATACCGACCAGCATCAGGCCGGGGATAATCGCACCCATAAACATATCGCCGGCACTGGCTGAGACCACGTCGAGATGGGAGGGCATGGAGAACTCACCGGTAATCTCGCGGTATTCGGTCGCGCGCATGGTCGAGGCTTGATCGGCGGCGGAGGACAGTTGGTCGGCGAGAATAATCAGTACAATAGAGGGCGGAATAATCTGCCCCAGCGTACCGGAGGCACAGATGGTACCGGTTGCGAGCGAGGTATCGTACTTATTGCGCAACATGGCGGGCAAGGAAATCATACCCATGGCGACCACGGTGGCGCCAACGATACCGGTCGTGGCCGCCAACAGCGCGCCCACCAATACTACCGAGATGCCAAGGCCGCCGGGTACCGGACCGAACAATTGCGCCATAGCCACCAACAGATCTTCGGCGATGCGCGAGCGTTGTAACATGATGCCCATGAAAATAAACAGCGGAATGGCGATCAGGGTGTCGCGTTCGACTTCCCAATAGAGACTGCGAAAGTTCGTGACCCCGGCAGACAACCACTGAGTGGGCCCACCATCGGCAAAGTAGGCCGAGGAGTCACCGGCGAACAGCCAGCCACACAAGGCCGCGAGCGAGATTGCTATGATGGCGGAGCCTGGCAATGCGAAGGCGACCGGAAATCCGGAAATTAATGCGCCGACCATTAAACAGACGAGAATGGTTAAAAACAACAGTTCCATGGGTTACCTCTACCTTTAAGCCATCACATCGTCGTGTTGGTCTTGGATCACTTCAACTTCACCAACTAGAATGGCGACATTTTTTAACAGATAGCTACAAAACTGCAGGATCATTGATACCGCAAACACCACCAGGAAACCGGCCATAAGGTATTTAATAAACAAGCCATAGCCGGATTGGGAAATTTCAAAGCTAGCCAAGGGACTGTTGATAATACTGGTGCTATCCCACATGCCGAGGGTCAAGATTACCCAGCATAGAGGCAGACCGAGCACGACTACGCCGACGGAATTGACCCAGGCCTTATATTGCACCGACTTACCGGCGAATATCACATCGACCCGAACATGTCCTTCTTCTTTGAGGGTATAGGCACTGGCAAACA
>JBLHFL010000206.1:0-3890 GCA_047618105.1 Granulosicoccus sp. | reverse complement strand
CTTCAGCGCCGATTTACCTCGGGTTCGGTTGAGTGATGGCAGCGAAATGCCGTTCGCTCGCGCCGTAATGGCCACCGGATCCCAGCCTGTTCTACCGGAGTGCGACTTTAGGTCGCAACCGGCCATCCGGGCATTTCGTACCCTGGAGGATGGCTATTTCCTCAGGGCGCTGCCTGAGCAATCCCATGTTGCGGTATTGGGCGGTGGCTTGCTCGGCCTAGAAGCAGCTTGGGGGCTTCGTCAACTCGGTCACCGGGTAACCCTGATCCACCGCAATAGCCATTTATTGAACCGTCAGCTCAGTGCGCCCTTGGCCGCGCTCTTGGCCAACAGTTTTGTTAAGGCCGGTATCACGTTGCGTCTCAAGCGCCAAATTCGCGCCATCGACAGCGACCCGCGCTTGGCCCGCATCACCCTTGATAACGCTGAAGCCCTGCCAGTCCATTGCCTGATCGCCGCGGCGGGCATCCGTCCCAATATCGACTTGGCTCAGCGCGCCGGGTTGGCCACAGGGCAAGGCATCCAGGTTAATGCGGCTCTGCAAACCTCTGCTGGCCATATTTTCGCGCTCGGTGAGTGCACCGAATTTGCCGCTCAAACCTTCGGACTGGTGGCCCCGGTCTATGCCCAGGCCGAAGTATTGGCGCAGCGCCTGATGGGCGGGGCATCCGAGTTCGCGTTAACCCAGACCGATACCCGATTAAAGATTTCCGGCTTAGATGTTTTCTCAACCGGGCAGATCAATCACCCCAAAGCACAGGTACTCAGCCTGGTCGATCAGTACCAACAACGCGGCCGTACGCTGCATTTTCTCAACCATCGACTAATTGGTGCAGAGCTGTTGGGTGACCTCAGCCTGGCCAATTATTGTCAGGATTTAATTCAAACCAAACACCCCATCAGCGACCCCCGAGATGTGATCTTGGGTCGCTTGCAGAACGCTGCCTGAGGATAAAACAATGCACAGTACACAAAAGAAAAACCTGGTCATCATTGGCAATGGCATGGTCGGTCATCATTTTATCGCGCAGTGGCAGAAGCAGGCGGCCGCCGCCGGTTGGCAACTGCATATCATTGGCGCCGAGCAGCAATCGGCCTATGACCGAGTGCATCTGTCAGAATACTTCCAAGGTAAGGGTCATGCCGATCTGGCCTACTGCCAGGAAGACGATTACCGTGCCCTGGGCTACAAGACCTATTTGGGTGTAACCTGCACCGAGATCGATCGGGCCCAGCGGAGAGTGCAACTCGATAACGGGATGAGCCTAGACTACGATAAGTTGGTCTTGGCCACCGGCTCCTATCCCTTTGTGCCACCGATACCCGGCTACCAAAATGCGCGCAGCTTTGTCTACCGTACTCTGGACGATCTCGATGCCATTGCGCAGGCCGCGCAGGGTCGCTCCACTGGCGTGGTGATCGGTGGCGGTCTGCTCGGCTTGGAGGCGGCCAACGCCTTGAAATCCTTGGGCCTGAAAACCCACGTCATCGAGTTTGCTCCGCGTCTGATGCCGGTCCAATTAGATGACCCGGCCGGTGCCCTGTTGAAGACTAAGATTGAGCAAATCGGCGTATCGGTCCATACCCAGACCGGTACCCAGGCGATCGACGTCACCGACGACGATCGCCTGCGGCTCACCTTTGCCAGCGGTGACCCGTTACTGACCGATGTGCTGGTATTTTCTGCCGGTATCCGCCCGCAGGATGCAGTCGGCGGTGCCTGTGGTTTGCAGGTTGGTGAGCGCGGCGGCATCGTAATCAACGATCACTGCCAAACATCCGATGCCGACATCTACGCCATTGGTGAGGTCGCGCTCTGGCAAGAGCGCATCTACGGACTCGTGGCCCCCGGTTATCGCATGGCCGAAACCGCTGCACAGGCCATCGCCGAGGTCGAGGTAAGCGCCTTTCTCGGCGCCGACATGAGCACCAAACTTAAGTTACTCGGGGTCGATGTTGGCTCCATTGGGGATGCCCACGGCCAGTTACCGGGTGCCCTGTCCTTCCGTTACAGCAATGAGGCCAAGGGCGTTTATAAAAAGATCGTGACCACGGCCGATGGCAAGAAATTACTCGGTGCCATGTTAGTCGGTGATAACAGCGCGTACGACACCCTACTGCAATACCATCTCAATGATATTGACCTGCCCGCCGAACCCGATAGCCTAATCTTGCCCAACCTGGCCAGCAACGCGGCACCGGCGTTAGGGGTAGATGCCCTGCCAGACGGCGCGACAATCTGCTCGTGCCTCAATGTCAGTAAGGGCGATATCATCGCGGCCCTCGATGGCGGTTGTGCGTCCACGGCCGAGGTCAAGGGTGCGACCCAAGCCAGCACCGGTTGCGGCGGGTGCGCTGCCATGCTTAAGGAGGTTGTCGATAAGACCTTGGCCGCACGCGGCGTGGCGATTGACACCTCAATCTGTGAACATTTTTCGCACACTCGCCAGGAGCTCTATCACCTGGTGCAGATCCACGACCATCGCTCATTCGATGCTCTGATCGCACAACATGGCACCGGCCTCGGCTGTGAAATCTGCAAACCCACGGTGTCGTCTATTCTGGCCAGTCTCTACAACGAGCCGGTGCTCGATCCGGCCCATGTCAAGTTACAGGATACCAACGATACCTTTCTCGCCAATATGCAAAAGGACGGCACCTACTCGATTGTGCCACGTATCGCCGGTGGCGAAATCACCCCCGCAGGCCTGATCAAGATCGGCCAGTTGGCGCAGGAATTCAACCTCTATACCAAGATCACCGGCGGCCAACGGATCGATATGTTCGGGGCCCAGTTGCATGAACTGCCACTGATCTGGCGTCAGTTGGTCGACGCCGGCTTTGAAACCGGACAGGCCTATGGCAAGTCGGTCCGCACGGTAAAAAGTTGTGTCGGTAGCACCTGGTGTCGATTTGGTGTTCAGGATGCCGTCAATATGGCGATCCTGATCGAGAATCGTTACAAGGGTTTGCGCGCACCCCATAAGCTGAAGTTCGCGGTCTCTGGCTGCACCCGCGAATGTGCCGAAGCACAGAGTAAGGATGTTGGCATTATTGCCACCGAAAACGGCTGGAATCTCTATGTCGGCGGCAATGGTGGGATGAAGCCACGCCATGCCGATCTGTTCGCGACCGATCTCAATGACGTTGAACTGATACAAACCATCGACCGCTTTTTGATGTTCTATATTCGCACCGCCGATCGGTTACAACGCACCGCCCGCTGGTTGGAAAACCTCGACGGCGGACTGGACTATCTCACCGAGGTTATCCTCAACGACTCACTGGGTTTGGGCGATGATTTGCAAGCGCAGATGCATCGCATTGTGGCCACCTTTGAATGTGAATGGACTTCGACCCTCAACGATCCGGAAAAACTCAAACGCTTTCGAACTTTTGTAAACAGCGATGCGCGAGACAGCAATATCGTCTTTGTCGAGGAACGCGCTCAAAAACGGCCCGCAACCGACGCTGAAAAAATATCACTGATCGCCACGAGCTGAACGAACCATCTGCCACCTGAGGAGAAATACCATGACCACGATAGACAATAAAGAATGGCTACTGGCCTGCACGAAGGCCGACTTGGTGGCCCAGTCCGGCGTTGCCATATTGGTTAAAAATCAGCAAGTTGCGTTATTTTATTTGCCGGAAAACGACACCATCTATGCCTTGAGTAACTACTGTCCGTTCAGCCGGGCCAATGTTATCGCACGCGGTATTATCGGCGATCTCAAGGGCCAGCTGGTCGTGGCCAGTCCGATCTATAAACAACATTTTTGCTTGCTCAGCGGGGCCTGTCTCGAAGACAGTCAGGTTGCCTTGAACGTCTATGACGTAAAGGTTCAAGACGACCTTATTCAGATTGCCCTCTAACCGAAAAGAGATCT
>JBLHFL010000205.1:0-3934 GCA_047618105.1 Granulosicoccus sp. | reverse complement strand
GGGTACACTTTGTCAAAAATTAGACCTATTTAGAAAGGCATTAGCTGAAACCATTAGAACGTGAGCGCGAGCGCGAGCTATTGAATTGTCGACTCACCCCTCTATACTGATCCTTTGGTCAGCTGCCAATTTGCTAAGCATGCGGTTTGAACCTGTTACAACCAAAGGAGCACTACTTGAAGCGTTCTATATTACTGCCGTTCATACTTCTGTGTGCAACGGTTGCCTGGGCCGACACCATTAACTACCTCAATAGCGGACCGGCTGTAACGTTTGGCCCGATCAGCAATGCCAAGGTGGGCAGTTCAGGGCGATTTAATCCCGCCGTGCCGGCCACAAATGGCGATGTAAGCCGCATATCAATACTGGACCTCAGCGCGAATGTGCAGCTCAGGGGCTTAGGTGAATTTAATACCGTGTTTGAGAACATGTCCGACAAGGTCGACGCCATCTCGACCACCTTTGAGGAATTCGGTAACGGAGACGCCAGTATCGGCGATGTGCTCTCTGGCGTGAATGAGTTGGAAAGCACCTTTGATGACAATGTAGAATTATTGGCCGATAGCTTTTATATCAAGCCGGGGGCCATTGTCAGCTTGCCGTTGACACCGTGGAATTTCAAATCGGGATCACTCGGCACCTTTAGTCTGAGTGGCTCGTCGCTTACTCAGGCACGCGCCAGTATTTTGCATGGCCAGATCAATTTTGATATCGACGCGCAGCAAATCATGGATTCTAGCGCCGATGGCGAAGAACTGGAGCCAATCGATTTCATCCGCACGACATCGTCGTTATATTTGAAGCAGGCTCAAGTCTTCAACGCCGATATCGCCTGGTCTGGAGAGTTACCGACAATCAGCTTCACCTCGCGCCATGGCATCAATGCGGTGGGCGGGCTGCGCGCGACCCTAATCGCCTATAACCTGCAAAAAAATCTCTACCCTATTAAGGAACTTGCGCGCCAAGCAACAGATGACTCAGATGTGTTAATGGACGATATTACCGATGATGTAATGAGTGGCTTTTCCGATTTTAACTATAATGTTTCACTCGATGCTGGCATCACCTTGCAACGACAAGAAACTCTAGTGGGCATCACGCTGTATCACTTTAATAGCCCGGAGTTAAGCTATGATGTGCTCGGTGGCAACTGCGCGAGCATAGTTGATGCCAACGACCAACTTGATTGCTTTCACGCTGAATTCTTTGCAGCCATCGGCGATATCACATTGCAAGAAAGCCACCGTTTAACACCAAGCATGACCGTCGATATCAGTCATACCTTCTTAGACAATTCGGTGGCTGTGGCCGGTGCGATCGATTTATGGCGCAAAAACGATCTCTTTGGCGATCAAAGCCAACAGCTCAACTTAGGTTTAATGCTGCAACCGACTCAATGGTACTGGCCACGCCTGCGCTTGGGCTTCGGTAAAGACTTGCTCGACCCCGAACCCACACAATTGGGTTTGGGTTTGAGTCTATTCAATTTTTTTCAAATCGATACTCAGTTGACCGCCGTTTTAGCTGACCTATTCAGCGAAGACCTCAGCACCCAGGGCAATGCGTTACGCAGTGCATCGGCATCCGCTTCCATTAATTTAGCTTTTTAAGGTCGGAGACAACTATGACTCAATATTATTTTGCATTACCGACTCTAGTCGTAATGTTAGCGCTCACCGGCTGTGAAGTTGCGCCCCAAGATTCTTCCGGCGTTGACAGTCGTCAAAGTCTCAATGGCTTGGCGGTAGATGGCCGGGTGGCCGGCGGTAAGGTCTGGGTCGACAGCAATGACGACTATGCAGTTGATGACTTCGAACCGTTCGCCTATACCGACAGCAACGGTTACTACAGCTACAATCCGATAAACGATGAAAACTATTGCGACCTGCCGGAGATTTCGGATGAATACCAGCGCTATTGCCTGGTATTTGGCAGTTCAATGGATTCGATGACAATCCGTATAAAGGGAGGCATCGATCTCGGTACTGGTGAAAAGCTAAAGGGCGTCATGGCGATGACCAGCACCTTTGATGAGTCAGTCGTTGCGGAAAAACCACTGGTAATGTCACCCCTTACCACCCTTTTAAGTGCGGCAACCGATGACACGGATCGCAAAGAAATCCGCGAGCAAATGGGGATCGAATCGGATGACGACCTGCGTGTCGACTTTTCCGCAGCCGACAATGTTAAATCCAAACGGCTACTGGCCAATGCTGTCGCGGTACAAACCATGATGGATATTTTAACCGGTTCAGCCGATGCAGACAGCACGGAAACGGCCGCTCAACAGAAGCTGATTAAAAGCCTTTCGAAAAGCATTGCCACCAATAAAAAACCGCCCGCCGAGTTTAATACTGAAATGTTAAGCAGCCTGGTGACCGAAGTTTCATCAGACGCGACCAAACAAGAATCGGTATCGGCTCGATTGCTTGATCTGAATAAAGAGATACATAAAATAGCGTCAGCGGGGAGTCTTAAGGAGGTTAATGCGCAGTTAAAAGCCTCGGAGGTCATCGCGCAGTTGGTCAAAAAAGAGGCCAGTGGGACCGATGCAGAGGCTGTCAAAAAAATACTCGACTCGGGCATAGAAACCCTTTCCATTGCGCTCAAAACCACCTTGACGGATGACACAGTAGAATTTGATATTTCCAGCATCACCACCAGCTTGGTAACCGTTGGTAAAACGGCTGTGACCAACGACACCAACTTTGATGTCACCGAGGTAACGACGGCGGTCAATAATGCCAAGTTATCTAAGGGCACCGTTTGGGGCGGTCGGTGGTTTGTTTTACAGCCCACGGGTTCACAGGCTGATGACGTGCTACCCGGCGCCTACCTCGCCATTTTCCTGGCAGGAACGGCTGAGTCGGAGGATGGCAAGTTAGGCCTATGCGTGAACGTCAAGTCCGCAACCAGCAGCGACCCGGAAGACAATTTCGTGAATGAGTTTGTCGGCGGCACTTGGATTAAGATTCCAACCGGTGTGGTTTTGAATTTGAATTATGAAGGTCAGCTATTTGAAGGGAAAATGAACGCAAAGGTCAAAGAAACCAGCGATAGCCCGCAGAATTTCGGCTTCACATCCGATGTTGATGGCACTACGGAATCTGAAACTCTGCTTTTGCATGTCAATGGTGTTTCGGCGCTGACGAACGTGACTTTGCCGACCTCGGCGGACGACTGTGCCAACAAGGTCAACAAAGAGCTAATCTAAACTTCACGCTAAAACCCCTTTTGCACAGACTATAAAAAAAGCCACCCTAGGGTGGCTTTTTTGGCTCTGTTACTCAACAACCGTCTAAGGGATTAACCGCCTCAGGCAATCGCGGCGTGCTCGATTGCCGCTACAACCGCAGCGCCCAGCTCCAATGTATTGGCCTGGCCGCCCATATCGGGCGTCAGATGCTCGGCTTCACGCAACACGCTCTCCATAGCTTGCATCAGGCTGTCATGCATCTCTGGCAAGCCCAGGTGTTGCATCATCATCGCGCCGGCCCAAATAGTACCCAGTGGGTTAGCAATGCCTTGCCCGGCTATATCCGGAGCCGAGCCGTGGACCGGTTCAAACATCGAGGGAAAGGTTTTTTCCGGGTTGATATTGGCCGAGGGTGCGATGGCAATGGTGCCGGTGCAGGCCGGGCCGAGATCGGACAGAATATCGCCAAACAGGTTGGAGCCAACCACGACATCAAAAAACTCCGGCATACGGACAAAGTTGGCGGTGAGAATATCGATGTGGAACTGATCGACGTTAACCTCCGGATACGACTGGGCGATCTCGGCCACTCGGCCATCCCAATAGGGCATGGAGTGATAGATACCATTGGACTTGGTCGCCGAACTCAGGTGTTTCTTCGCTCGGCTTTGCGCCAAGTCGAAGGCATATTTGATAATGCGATCGGTGCCACGACGGGTAAACAGGCTTTGCTGAGAG
>JBLHFL010000204.1:0-4003 GCA_047618105.1 Granulosicoccus sp. | reverse complement strand
AAAATCGGAATACTGCCGTATGTGCGCCTGATTGCCACTATAGAGATAGGGCGTGGTGAGGCCCCAGTCGGCCGGATCGATCCGGTCGTTTTCGGTGATCGGTTGATCGCGTTGTTGCATGATGACTTCATACTGGCTGATCGATAAGCGCTTGCGTTCAGCCAGTTCCGAGCTTAGGTCGATTCGGCTTTTATATTGTTCGTAGCCGGCAATGGGGCGGATTAGGCTGAATGCCGCCGCGCTACCACTGCCATAGGAAAAAAGGCTGATCAGCTGGCCTGGTGCTAGGTTGGCCTTGACGAGTAGGCCCATTAATGACAAGAACAGTGAGCCGGTATAGATATTACCGACGCGCGCGTTGTAATCGAGCCAGGGTAGGGTTTTTGTTTGATAGGACTGCTCAAATTTTAGCCAATCGGTTGAGGCCTTTTCAAGCTTTAGGTCTTGATCGTATTCGAAGTGTCGCTGGTGTGCCTTACTGGCCATCTTGACGAAGGGCACATGGTAGAGGCACGCCTGCAAGTCGGACAGTCGAGGTAGCTCGGGTTTGGCGTCTGTCAGGGTGTGGGTGAGGGCATCGAGATAGCATTCGATGGAGTAGTGACCGTCGGTCAGGGCTTCCTTTGCATAAAGCGGTCGCCAGAAATCCATAACATTGTTGGTGAAATGTCCGGCGACGTTCCGGTCAAAGTGAACCAGGGTCGGTTGGTCGGAAATGACCATTGCAACAGCTCCCGCACCCTGGGTGGGTTCGGCCGCAGAATGGAGCGCATAATTTGCGATATCGGCGGCAATAATCAGTGCTTTTCGATTGTTGGCTCGACCGGAAATTAGCCAATCGCCCGCCGCGGAAATGGCCGCCATTGCGCCAAAACAAGCATGTTTGGTTTCGTAACTGATGCAATTACTGGGTAAGCCCAAGGCCTGGTGCACATAAACAGCTACCGGTTTACTGTGATCCACACCGCTTTCGGTGCCCACCACCAACATGCCGATCTCTTCGGGTGCAATATTAAATCGTTCGAGTGCTTTTTTGGCGGCATTGATGGCCAGGTGCACCGTGTCTTCCGGTAAGCAGGCAATAGACATCTGCTGCTGACCCAAGCCGAGGGTGAACTTTTCCGGCGCAATGGATCGAGCCTCGGCCAGGTCGGATAGTTCGATGTAGTGTTGTGTGGTGTGAAAAGAGATGGCTTCCAGTCCTATTATCATTCTTATATTCCTTTACAAAAGTACTAGACAATTTGTGTTGGCTAGTCTAATTATGCTTTAACAAAAAGGCAAAAATAATTTAAAAGTTTTAAAATAAAATATTTTTTAGATTGCCAAAATGGTTTGCGAAAAAATAATTGGTAATGGATCTGGGAGTTATGGGTGATTAGGTATCTTATATATTTTGGCTGGATATGCGTGCTCAGTTTGGCGATCTATCTGGCCTGGGTGCTTATGCTCGGTTGGCTAGGGCCTTCCGCCTATCGGGTCGACGACGTTGCCGGTCAGCAGCTTTTAACGACTCAAAAAGGTGTCATTCGTTACCAAACTCAAAATAGATTCGATCGCTCAGATACGGTTGTTCTGCTGCATGGCTTTAACGGCTCACTCAACAGTTGGTCGGCGCTCTGGCCGCTCATCCATGAGTGCGGGCCGTCGGTGCGCTTGGACCTGCCGGGCTTTGGTCAGTCATCTTGGCAGGACGATGATTATTCCTTGGCGCGGCAAAGCCATGATCTGATGCAATTTATCGACGCCCTATATCTTGACAGAGTTACATTAGTCGGCACCTCGATGGGCGCGAGCTTGGCCGCTTGGATTGCGGCTCACTATCCTAAGCGAGTGGAAGCCTTAATTTTGATAGCGCCGTCTGGTTATCCCGGCTCGATGTCGATAAAGGGTTTCGAAAAGTTATTTTATCAAAATATTTTTGCCAATGAACTCGCCGGCCATACGGCGCAGAGCGCAGTCTTTAACTACTTCTTTGCCAACAGCCGCCTGCTGCAGGCCGTAACGGTGACGCGTTCTTATAATGCGCAATGGCTTGACGCCCTGGCACGGATTCAACCGCCCACATGGGTGGTCTGGTCGCCTACGGACCGGCGCGTGCCGTTTCAATATGGCGAACGCATAGTCGGCCTTGTGCCATCTGCCCAGTTGATAACTGCGACCGATGCGGCGGGTCATGACATACCCAACTTAGATCCGAACCTTATTGCCAAACTAATCTGTGATCTACAAAACCAAGGGACTGCCAAGGATGACACTAGTGACTAAGCTCAACTATCTGTTTACGATCTATAGAGAGTACGGCTTCAGAGAATTTCTGCGCATCGGGTGGCTCGGATTGTGGCATCATGGTGCCAATCGACTCGTGCTCCTTGCGCTCACCAAACCGAACTATGTCCAGCGGTCTTCCGCTGACGAACGATTTTACGATTTTCATTTTGCCTCGGTGGATGAACTGATGGAGATGAAAAAAAACCCAGATTATGAAATTGCCCAACTCGATGTCGATCGAGTACGGATGGGTATTGCCCGCTGCTTAGTGCAATGGGATGGCGATCAACTCACCGGCTATACCTGGGTATGGTTAAAAAAACTGGCCTATATAGCCGATGGTTTTTATTTGAACTTGCCCGACGATGCCATCTATAACTACAAAGCCCTGACCTTACCAGCCTACCGAGGCTTCGGTTTTCAAGGCCTACGCCATGTCAAACTATTAGAGCTGTTACGACCCGATGGCATTAGGCGGTTGTTTGGATTTGTCGCGAGCGAAAATACCCGGTCATTTCGTGGGGTGCGGAAAAGTGGTTATCAGGTGGTTGGCGAGTTGCTGATTCGCAAGACAGGCCAACGAGTGCAGACACGATTGCGCCTCAACGCCGATTTTTGGCCCGGTAAGCCAGTATTGGACGACATGGGGTGTCCCATGGCATAGCCGCTACCGGCATGGGCCGGCAGGGCGTTTCGGAACTAGGCCGCTACTTGGTGTTGCGCTCGACCTGTTCTTTCATCTGCTTGTTGAGGTCATCCAATAGGTTGACGTTACTCTGCATGGCTGGCAGGGCTTCCTGCTTATAGGCGTCGAGCAGATTCATGGCCTCAATGGTGTCACTGAAGGCCTGCTGCAGTCCTTCGATCATACCGCTGACATCATTGGCTTCCTTAACAATTTGAATACCCTGGACCTTGGCTTTTTCGGCTGTTGATTTCAGGAGCTCAACGGTCATTTCTTGCGTCGCCTTGACCGCCTTCATCTGTTTTTCTTGGTGTGACAGCGCGACCTGCAGGGCCGCCGCGGTTTGCAAGGCACGAGCCGAGACGTTCAGGGTCCGATCGGTTGAGCGGATCAACTCCTCATTAGCCCGGCGAATGATATCGGACACCAAGATGGCCTGGTTGGCCGCGCCCAAAGACAACTGCATATCCTGAACTTCTTGGCGCAGGTAATAGAGAATGTCCTCTTCGATATATTTTTTCTGTGTGGCTTCTAGATCCGCCGACCATTGTGCCAGCTCACTGTCGAGTAACATGGCGATCTGCAATTGATCCTGCAGTTGCCAGGTAAACTCCATCAGCTTGTCGCGATCGATCTTGAGCGTCATATTGTCCTTGGTCAGGACATTTTTGCCCTTTTCCAGATTGGCCAATATATCGTTGATAACCGTTGAAACGCTCTGGTATTGCGACCACCAGGCCTCAAGCTTGGTGCCGATGCCAGGCAATTTGCTGAGCAGTCGACGCAGAGTGCCTTCGGAGAAATCGAACTTATTCGGATTTACTTCTTCTACCCTCGTGCGCAGGGCGAGCAAGTCCTGGCTGAGATCACTCGATTCGCCCGAGTTACCCATAATGTCCTTGATGGGCGCATTGAGCAGATCGCTTTGGTGGGCGATTTGGCGACGAACTTCTTGACCGAAGCTTTTAGCCTCGCTGGTGAGGTCATTACGCGCACTGATGTCTCGATCGCCGACCTGTTGAATGCGCTCCAGCAGCCCTTTGGCAC
>JBLHFL010000203.1:0-4024 GCA_047618105.1 Granulosicoccus sp. | reverse complement strand
GGCCTGGCAAGGGGCGACAGATTAAGCGGCCAATAGGATCGACCGCCTCAATATTACTCTTTAGCCTTGGCTTGTAGGATGTCGTTCACCTGACCGGGATTGGCCTGGCCCTTAGAGAGCTTCATGACCTGGCCGACGAAGAAGCCAATCAGCTTGTCCTTGCCGCCCTTAAACGCATTGAACTGATCGAGGTTGTCGGCAATCACCTGATCTACCAGAGCGGCAATGGCTCCGCTGTCGGTGACCTGTTTAAGACCTTTGGCGGCGATAATCTCATCGGCCGAGCCCTGAGCGTCACTCATCGCTTGGAATACCGTCTTGGCAATGTTGCCGGAGATGGTATTGTCCTTGATGCGCAACAACAGTAGACCCAGGTCCTCTGGCGCAATGGGGCAATTATCGATGGTTAAATCCTGCTGGTTGAGCAGTTTCGATAGATCGCCCATACACCAGTTGGCGGCCAGTTTGGCGTCTCCACACTGTTCGGCGACCCGTTCAAAATAGTTTGCCATCGGGCGACTGCTGGTCAACACGCTGGCATCGTATTCGGTTAGGCCAAAATCGGCGATAAAGCGCGCCAGTTTGGTGTCCGGTAATTCTGGCAAGGTCGCACGTATGGCTTCGATGTAGGCGTCATCGATTTCGATCGGCAGTAAGTCTGGCTCCGGGAAATAACGGTAGTCGTTGGCGAATTCCTTACTGCGCATCGGTCGGGTTTCATCCTTATCGGCATCATAGAGCCGAGTTTCCTGGATGATTCGGCCGCCGTCTTCCAATATATCTTTCTGACGCTCGACTTCGGTATGAATCGCCTTCTCAATAAATTTAAAGGAATTTAAATTCTTCAATTCGGTGCGCGTGCCAAACTCAGATTGACCGAATGGCCGCAGCGAAATATTCACATCGCAGCGCATGGAACCCTGCGACATATCGCCATCGGACACGCCGATATAGGTGATGATGCTGTGAATTTTTTTCAGGTACGCGATGGCCTGTTTGGCGTTGCGAATATCCGGTTCAGAGACGATTTCGAGCAAGGGCGTACCGGCTCGGTTCAGGTCAATGCCGCTCATGCCCTGAAAGTCTTCGTGCAGCGACTTGCCAGCATCCTCTTCCAGGTGGGCTCGGGTCACACCGATGGTGAAGTTGGTGCCATCCTCGGTGGTGATATCGACGCTGCCCTGGCCGACAATCGGGAAATCCATCTGGGTAACCTGATAGCCCTTGGGCAGATCGGGATAGAAATAATTTTTCCGATCGAACACCGAGCGCTTGCCAATCTGCGCATCGATCGCCAAGCCGAAGGCGACCGCTTTTGCCAGTGCCTGTTCATTAAAGACGGGCAATACACCGGGTAGCGCCAGATCGATCACGCTGGCCTGGGTGTTGGCCTCAGCACCGAAGGCGGTGCTGGAACCTGAAAATATTTTTGATTGGGTTGAGAGCTGTACATGAATTTCCAACCCGATAACCGTTTCCCACTGCATACGCTTCTCCTTATAAATTCGGCTTGCGGGTATGCCAGTCTGTTGCCAGCTGGAATTGATGGCCGATGTTGAGCAACCGGGCCTCGTCAAAATAATTGCCGATAAGTTGCAGTCCCACTGGCAGTCCAGATTGGAAACCGCAGGGCAGGGCTAGGCCCGGTAAGCCGGCCAGATTGACTGACAGGGTATAGATATCTTCCAGATACATGGCCACCGGATCTTGACTTTTTGCGCCAATTTTCCAAGCCGGTGATGGGGTCGTTGGCCCCAAGATTACATCGACATCGGCCAAGGCTTGTTGAAAGTCCTGCTTGATCAGACGGCGTAACTGCTGGGCTTTACGGTAATAGGCGTCGTAATAGCCGGCTGACAGGGCGTAGGTGCCGACCAGGATGCGGCGCTTGACCTCGGTGCCGAACCCTTCGGCGCGCGTGCGCATATACATGTCGGCCAGATCAGTGGGTGCATCGCAACGATGGCCATAGCGCACACCGTCGTAACGTGACAGGTTGGTCGAGGCTTCGGCGGGGGCGATAATATAGTAAGCCGGGATCGACAACTCGGTGCGCGGCAGCGAGATTTCCTTCACCACGGCGCCCATCGCTTCAAATTGCTTAACGGCGTCCATAACAGCGGCACGGATGCCCGGATCGAGCCCCTCACCAAAGTATTCCTTGGGCAGGCCTATTCTCAAGCCCTTGATGGGTTGATTGAGGTTGGCTAAAAAGTCTTCGACCGGGCGCTCCATCGAGGTCGAGTCCTTGGGGTCGAACCCGGCCAAGCTATTGAGCAGCAAGGCGGCATCTTCGGCCGTTTGGGTCATCGGTCCGGCCTGGTCGAGCGATGAGCCATAGGCAATCATGCCCCAACGCGATACTCGGCCATAGGTCGGTTTTAAACCGGTGATGCCACAAAAGGCGGCCGGTTGGCGAATCGATCCGCCGGTATCGGTACCCAGGGCGGCGGGTGCCATACGCGCGGCAACCGCAACAGCAGAGCCGCCTGAGGAACCGCCCGGCACGGCGTCGAGATCCCACGGATTACGGGTTGGGCCGTAATAGCTGGATTCGGTGGAGGAGCCCATGGCGAACTCATCCATATTGGTCTTGCCGAGCATGACCATGCCCGCGTCGGCCAAACGGGATGTGGCCGTGGATTCGTAAGGTGCGATAAAGTTGTCGAGCATCTTGGAGCCGCAACTGGTGCGCACGCCCGCGGTACAAAAGATGTCCTTGTGCGCGATGGGCAGGCCGGTCAACGGGCTGGCGTCGCCCTTGGCACGACGTGCATCGGCGGCGCGGGCACTTGCCAAGGCCTGGCTGTCGGTGACGGTCACGAAGGCATTGTAGCGGCTGTCGGCCTGCTGGATTCTGTCCAGGTACGCGGTGGTCAATTCGACACTGGTAAAGTCGCCTTGGGCCAGGCCGTCAGACAACTGTTTGAGGGTTTTATCTAACATGCGCAGGTACCTTACTCAATAACTTTAGGGACGAGAAATAGGCCCTTTTCGGCGTGGGGTGCGTTGGCTTGCAACAGCTCGCGTTGATTTACTTCGGTGACCACATCGGCCCTGAGCCGTTGCGCGGCATCGAGTGGGTTGGCCAGCGGCTCAACATCGGTGGTATCGATGGCCTGCATCTGATCAACCAATGCGAGGATTGACGAGAGGCTGTCGACGTAGTCGGCCATTTCATTTTCATCGATTTTAATACGCGCTAAACGCGCGACATTTTCAACCTGAGAGCGATCGAGGCTCATGGTCGGGGTTCTCCTGAACAGACATTTGAATTAAGTAAAATGGTAAACCAATCGATGCGGTAAAGATTGGCTTTTTGCACGACAATAAGCCACAAATCGGCGATTTTTTCAGGCAAAGTGCTATTGATTGCCTGTTTTTCGACCAATTTTATGGAAATCCGTTAATAGCCTCTAGGTTATCACATTTACTCCTTGCCCAAAAACCCCACCATTGTTACATTGCGAGCCTGTTATGTGTCTGTCACCTTTTGCATTAAAGCGATAATTAAATGTTTAAACGAATTCGTGGTTTATTTTCAAGTGACTTGTCGATCGATCTGGGAACGGCCAATACCCTAATATATGTTCGCGACAGGGATATCGTGCTCAATGAACCGTCTGTTGTTGCGGTGCGCACCACCGGATCGACTAAGACCATTGCGGCCGTTGGTGAAGAAGCTAAGCGCATGTTAGGCCGGACGCCCGGAAGCATTCAGGCCATTCGACCGATGAAAGACGGCGTTATTGCAGATTTTCACGTCACCGAAAAGATGTTGCAACACTTCATCAGTAAGGTGCATGAGAACAGTTGGTTTGCACCCAGCCCACGTGTTTTAGTCTGTGTGCCCTGCAAGTCGACCCAGGTCGAGCGTAAAGCCATTCGCGAATCAGCTTATGGGGCCGGTGCACGCGAAGTTTATCTAATTGAAGAGCCAATGGCAGCCGCTATTGGTGCCGGCTTACCGGTCGAAGAGGCACGCGGTTCGATGATTGTCGATATTGGCGGCGGCACCACTGAA
>JBLHFL010000202.1:0-4035 GCA_047618105.1 Granulosicoccus sp. | reverse complement strand
GGCGGAACACGCCTCTATGTCGCGATCGCGGATGTGTCGCACTATGTTGCCGTGCACAGCCCGCTCGATGTTGAAGCGCGTAATCGTGGTACCTCAGTCTACTTTCCGGAACGGGTTATCCCAATGTTACCGGAAGTACTGTCCAACGGACTCTGTTCGCTCAATCCGCAAACCGATCGTTTAGCGTTGGTTTGTGAGATGGAGGTCAGCCCATTGGGTGTGGTCGACCATTTCCGCTTTATGGAAGGCATTATCTATTCGCATGCCCGCCTGACCTATACCCGGGTGGCTGAGGTGCTCGACAAGAGTGAACCGAGTCATCGTGCCGCCTTGGTGGCCGAGTATGGTGTCAATGTCGAAAAAAATATCGACGCGCTCTATGCCGTCTATAAGGGCTTCGGTATCGCTCGCTCAATCCGTGGTGCGATCGAATTTGAAACCCGTGAAACTCGCATCGTCTTCAATGATGAACAGAAGATCGACCGCATCGTGGCAACCTCGCGTAATGACGCGCATCGTCTGATCGAAGAATGCATGTTGGCGGCCAACGTCTGCGCTGCGACCCTGATCGAAACGATGGAAATTCCGTGCCTCTATCGTGTGCACGATACGCCGTCGCCAGAGCGCTTGCAGAATTTGCGTGAATATATGGGCGAACATGGCCTAGGCGTAACTGGTGGTATGAAGCCAAAGGCCGCCGATTACCAAAAGCTATTGCACCAGATTCGCGGTCGTGAAGACTTTGAGCTGTTACAGACTGTGATGCTGCGTTCGATGGCACAGGCTGTGTATCAGATGGAAAACCTGGGCCACTTTGGTTTGTCCTTTGATCGCTATGCTCACTTCACCTCGCCGATTCGACGCTATCCAGATTTGCTCGTGCATCGTGCTATCCGCTCGGTGATTCGCAGCAAAAAGCGCACCGCCTTAGTAACTCGAGTCAAAGAAGCCGAGCTGCTGGCGACAGCGGATATCTATCCGTATGACGTCAAGCAGATGCTGGAGTTGGGTGAACATTGCTCGATGGCCGAACGGCGCGCCGATGAAGCCACCCGCGACGTGGTTACCTGGTTGAAATGTGAGTATATGAACGATCATATAGGATCGGAATTCAGCGGCACCGTGTCGGCCGTGACCAATTTTGGTCTCTTTGTTCAGTTGGATGATATCTACGTTGATGGCCTGGTGCACATTTCCAGCCTGCAATCGGATTATTACCAATACGAGCAAAGCGCGCATCGCTTGGTCGGTGACCGTACCCGCATCGTCTATAGCCTAGGCGATAAACTGCAAATCCGAGTGGTTCGCGTCAGCTTGGACGATCGTAAGATCGATTTCGAACTGGCCGAAGGTGGTGTGACCAAACCCGATCGGGGTCGTAAGGGCAGCACTCAGCGCAAGCCGGCGAAACGTCAAGAGAGCTCGGCCGACGGGTCCGATCAGGGCAAGAAAGCCAGTGCAGATGGCAAGCCGAAGAAGCGCAGTGGCAGCCGTAGCGGCGGCCGTAAGCGTTAACCGAACCGTCCTCGATCTTGCTGAGATCGGCCGATCTCGGCAGGGCGCGCCTGTATAACAGGCGCGCCCTTTAGTTCAGACACGGACGCTCAGAAAAGTTCCTGCCCCAAGCGCCTGCTAAGCAAATTTCGGAGAAATCTAATAATGACGGATTCCATGTGGGTCTTTGGTTTACACGCTGCACAAAGCGCCGTGGAAACACACCCTGAACGGATCAAAGAGGTGGTGCTGCTCAAGGGCCGCCAAGATAATCGCATGAACCGACTGCTCGATTTGGTGCGAGCTCAGGACGTCAAGTTTCGCCTGGTGAACCGGGAAGACTTTGATCGTATTCTGCAAAAGCATGAGCTGATGGAAGGTCGTCACCAGGGCGTTCTGGTGCAGACCTTGGCGGCACCGGTACTCAAAGAGGCCGATCTGGAGGAAATGCTCGACGCACTCACGGTTCCGCCGCTGTTGCTGATTCTCGATGGGGTTACCGATCCGCATAATATCGGCGCCTGTTTGCGTTCCTGTGATGCCGCCGGCGCGCATGGCCTGATTGTGCCGAAAGATAAGTCGGCCAGCCTGACCCCTGCCGCGGTCAAGGTGGCCAGTGGCGCTACCGATACAGTGCCCTTCTATGCGGTGACCAACTTGGCGCGCACGCTCGAGGCGCTGAAGAGTCGTGGGATCTGGATCTATGGCACGGCCGGTGAGGCCAAGAGTTCGGTCTACCAAACGCCGTTGACGGGCCCGATCGCGCTGGTCATGGGAGCCGAAGGCAGTGGTTTGCGCCGCCTGACTCGAGAAACCTGTGATGGTCTAGTCTACCTGCCGATGGCCGGTCAGGTCAGCAGTCTCAATGTCTCCGTTGCCGCCGGTGTATGCCTGTTTGAAGTAGTACGCCAACGTTTGAGTGCTGCCGCACCATAGGGGCGTCTCTCGACCCCCTTTCTGCTCTTGGGCACCGGTCAGCGGTAGCCCATATCTCTGTCTTAAATATTACCCAGCTCAGTCCGGATAGAGCCGCAGCGCCTTATCGGGTGTGCTCGCCGAGCCCGTTTGACCGATCAGCCGCTCCAAGGCGTGCACCAATGCGGTCATGGCTGAAGCGCTCGGGGGTATCGCTTGGTCACTAAAAAGCGATCGTTCCAGATCCTCAAAACATTGTCGTGTTGTCTGATCCAAGCGGGCTTTAACTACCGTTAGGGGATCATTGCCTGGCCCGGTCAATCGAAGCAGACATTGATAGAGGCCGGAATAGTCCGAGGCCTTTGCCAAACGTTGGGCTGCTGCCCAATTGGTCGAGACCGCACCAGGTGTTAAGACGTCTTTGCTGCGTGCCGTCGTCACAGTTCGCACCTGGTGCCACCACAGCCCTAGCGTGAGCAACCACCCCAGGCCCGCCAGCAGGGTGGCGTAAAGCCAGTAGCTGGGTGCAGACGGGGCAAGTTGGGGCTGCCCGGTTGACCGAGTCACAGGGCTCAATAACGGCTCGGCGCCCGGAGCTTGGCCGGTCCCTTTCGGGCTGACCTGGGTGGTCGCCACCACCCTTATAGTGCGCTCCGGAAGCTCAGCCCATGCCAGCGTGTCGGTGTTGGTATTCCACCACGGAATGCGGATCGCGGGGATCCGATAGGTACCCGGCGTGTCGATGGTCAAGGCTGCCGAATCTAAGCGTTGGCTGTCGCTAAAGGTAGCCTCGTTGCGATACAGCCTCAGACGACTGTCTAACGAGGCGCTGATTGTCGCCAACGGGTCGGGCAGACGGCTGGCGGCCAAACCCTGGGTTTGCGTAGAAATCTGCCAGTCGAGGTGGCTGTTCTGGTCAATAGGCTGGCTGGTATCGAGATTGTCGGTCAGGCTCAGACTGGTCGCGGGCAGCCAATAGGCATCGGAGGGGAAGCTGGCCGGAATGGCTCGAATCTCGATGGGATCAAGATCGATCGTGCGGCTAAAGCGGACATAGCGGCCTTGGGCCGAATCGGGGTACTCGCCGATAAATACGATGGTCGGTATCTTGACCGCGCCCGGGTTTTTCGGCGTCAGTTCTAATACTTGGCGATAGAGGTTGTAGGTCTGACCGTTGAGGGTGGTACTGGTGTTTTCCTCCTTGACGAGCCGAGTTTCAAAGCTGTCTAAATCGATCGTTTCGATTGCGCCCTTGACCTGGATCTTATAAGCAAACTCCAGGACTATTTCAAAGGGCTGATCGACATAGGGCCGGTTGTTACTCAGATGACCGCTGAATTGGACGGCATCCTCTGCTAAGGAGTCGCCGCGCTGGCGCGCATCGAGCACGGTGATAAAGATCGGCTCGCTCTGCTCGTTACCGGCTCGGATGCTGGGGATACCAATCACGCCACTGGCCTTGCTGGAGAGGCGAAATTGATAGTCGACCCGCGAACGATCGCGGCCATTGATGTTTTGACTAGACTGCTGCTGCGCCCGTTGGTCAATCGAAAACAAACTTGCGAGTGCCGCCAAGTCGGTCGAATTCAATTCGGCAACCGGCGATACCGTGACGGTCAGTACCAA
>JBLHFL010000201.1:0-4123 GCA_047618105.1 Granulosicoccus sp. | reverse complement strand
CACGAGGTTTATGCCCTTGAGACCGTGCAAGACTGACGCCGTCGGCTACTAGGGTGCAAGTTAATATCGACTGTTGTAGAGGATGTTAACCCGGGCGACATATTTGCTGGTGCTACCCAAGACCTTGGCGCCCTCATGCAAAACCGAATTAGAGCCATGCCCGTGTCGAAAAAATAAAGCGCGACCTTTTTTAGGGGTGATCGACAACCGTTTGCCATCATTTTGGTAGAGGTGGGTCTGGCCACCCTGAACGCCATCTTCTGGCCCGTTGAGGTACAGCAACATGGTCAGTTTGGAGCACATACCGGTCCACTGCACCATGGACTGTTGGTCGGCGCTTAAGCCATAGCCCGGCCAGTCACCGTCTATATGGCGATTAAAGACGTCGTTTTGGTCGTATTTGTACATGTTGATCCGTTGACTGAGCCGGTCTGCCAAGGTGTCGCCGTCTAAGGCCGGCGGCAGATGGGGTCGCAGGCGCTCAAAGAGGGTGGCCAAAAAAGTCTCATCGGCCAACCAATGCACGGACTTGTTCATGCGCATACCTGGCGGGGTTTGAATGCCAGGGGCCTCATCGCGATAACCCAACTGTTCTGTCAAGGCAATAATGGCGTCAGCCTCGGCATCGGATAGGACGTTTTCGATCGTGAAAGCAAGCTTATCGGCCAAGGTGATGGTATGGCGACTGGTGTTGTTGAGCCATTGCGCCGGCGCTATAAGTTCTGGACTTGGGACGACCGCATAGATCGGCGTGTTATCGACAAAGCCGCCCATCGGTAGGGAGCCTTGGATGTATTCCACGGGATAGAAATTGATCGGCTTAGGTTGGTGCAGTTTCATGCGAGGGGTCTCTCTGACGACAAGCGATTGTCTATCTTAACCTGTTATTGCGCGCTGTAAATAAGGCACCGCTTTGATACCTAGCATTCCATGCTGTCCATATCCCCCAGCGAAGCCGGCGCTAATCGATGCCGGCCAAACCAGTGGGTCCCAACCGACCCACTGGTTTTGTCACCCAATAACAGAGCCTCATCACCCTAATGGTATTATGACGCCAAGTGCTCAAACAAGCGCGCAACCGCTTCCGCACCGGGATCCACGTGGCCGATCAACTGTTCTGCATTGACATAGGCAGAACGACCCGCCTTGGCCGTGCTCAGCGTCGCGGTATAGTCGGCCCCCGCGCGTGCTGCGCTGGCAGCATGACGCAAGCCATCGGACAGGGCATTCAATGCGGGCACTAAGGCATCCACCATGGTGCGATCGCCGGGATTCGCACCACCAATTTGGCGCATCCGATCCAGGCCTGCTTGCAGCGCGTCGCGCATCGGTAAACCAGACGAAGACGCATCACCAGCCGCGGCAAAGAATATCGCCAGCAATACCCC
Source organism: Granulosicoccus sp. (assembly GCA_047618105.1). Lineage (GTDB taxonomy): Bacteria > Pseudomonadota > Gammaproteobacteria > Pseudomonadales > Natronospirillaceae > Reinekea. Next base: position 2,735 of record JBLHFL010000201.1, on the reverse strand, counting down.
TGACGAGCCACCCATGGTCTGGCTTAACTCTAACCCAATCGCTCGATACAACTGGGTATGGTCGGCCAAGGGTAGAGTATCCATTGCCTCGATTAAAGCGCGAGCGGCCCCTGCCAGTGTCGAGCCCGTGTCGCCATCACCCGACTTAGCATCCAAGGCATTAAGATCGTTTTCAGAAGCTATTAAAATCTCACAGCAGCCAGTCAAAAAGGCCTTGGTTGGGGGGTGTGCCGAGGCAGGCGAGCGGATGGGTGACAAGCCATCCGGCAGCGGCAATAGGGCAGGCGTCTGCACCGCATTGCAACCTGGCCAGCCAGGGCAGTGGACCGGTTGGGACAGCAATGCCGCATCGCCCTCAGACAATGGCATCAGCGAAATTGAAAAGCCGTGCATCGCTAGCGCCGTCATCATCGGGGCCGGCCCGACAATCAAACTAATCTGCTCACCGAGGGTCGAAGACAATAATTCATGGGTCAGAATTGACATTTCGAGTACCGACGTACCGCCAAAATTATTCACTAAGGCGACATGAGGGGTAGTGGGCGCGGTCGCGGACAGCTTCTCAATAACCATCGCGATCGCGTCCTGCGCGCCTAAAGACGGCACCTGTTGTACACCGGCCTCGCCATGGATACCGAGCCCCAATTCGGCCATGCCGCTGGGAATACGATCTTCTTTTACCGAACCGGGGACCGTGCAGGTGTCCAGCGACATGCCGATGGTCCGACTGGCGCCGATGACCCGCTCTGCGGCCGAGGTGCAGGCTGCCAACGTGGCGCCGTTTTCAGCCAGGGCGCCGGCGATCTTGTGCACAAACAGGGTGCCGGCCAATCCGCGCGCCTGGGGTAAATCGGGCAGGGCCACGTCATCATCGACAATGACCATGCTGACCTTATAGCCAAAGGCCCGAGCCTGCTCAGCGGCTAGGCCAAAGTTCAATCGGTCACCGGTGTAGTTTTTGACTATCAGTAGGCACCCGGCTGGGCCAGTGACCGCAAGAATGCCCGCGAGCACCGCAGCGACTGTAGGCGATGCAAACACATCCCCGCACACGGCGGCCGTTAGCATGCCCGCACCGACGAAACCAATATGGGCCGGTTCGTGACCGGAGCCCCCGCCGGAGACTAAGGCGACCTTAGATTTATCCCAATCAGTGCGTACTACCACGCGCAAGTGTGGATAGCCGTCTAGTCGCGTTAGGACCCCGCCCGACGAGGCGATCGCGCCATCGATGGCCTCGGTGACGATGTTTTCTTTTGCGTTAATAAACTGATGCATAGCCCTTATTCCTTAAGCCAAACGAGCGCCACTGGCGTCGCAGTAGAATGGTGTATCAGGACGATTTTTTGTATCGCCGTTACCCTGCTAAATTGAATTATCTGTTTTCTAAAGTAGGCTCGCGTCAGAACCGGTGGGGTTGTTTTTTAACGCCATCCTGGGCATTCCTATCCTCGATCGAGCCGATCGATGCGCACCCGCGGATAGGGCCCTAATTCGTAGTAGACCCGAAAACTTTGGCCCGGCGCGAGCGGTGACCAGTCGTAGAATTTATAGCTGCGCGTTAGATCGCAATCATACTCGTGCAGATGAATATCCTCATAAATATGTAGGGTGGTGGCCACGATGAGGTCGAATCGATGCGCGGGGATGCTATCGGCAACGCTGAATTGGCCCAGATCTACAACCTGGGCGACCAGTGCTCGGGGATCGGCAATGGGCCGCTGCAACGACACCGTGTCGGCCCTGAGTTGCACGGCACAATGCAAAAAGTGTCGTTCAAATTCGTCGACCAAGGCCGGTAAGTCGGCGGGATCTTGCCGTTGGCTATAGCGTTGTTCTTGGTCCCAATGTGCGGCCCATAGATTGAGCGTAATTTGTTCGGGAATAAAAATACCCTGGGGTTTAAGCAGGCGACTCAAATTAGCGGTCACCGCCCATTGGGGTTCCTGTTCGAGCGCTTTTTGCAGCGTTTCGGCAATAATTAAATCGAAGCGTTCTGCGCTTGACCAATGGCAGGCATCGGCGCAGTGATAGCTGAGATTAATCGCCTCGAGCTGGCAGTCGGCGATAAGCGCCTGCACGCTGTGCAACGATTGGGCATGGATGTCGAGCAGATGGCAGTCCAGCCGACCTTCCGACCACTGGCTCAAGAGCGGCAGCAATAGAGTAGCAAAGGGTCCGCAGCCGGCGTAAAGCACTCGAATGGGTCGCGCCGGCAAGCGTTGGTCCAGCGCGCAGAGCGCGGCCTGGATGCCGGCGATAAATTGTAAGGTGCGTTGGTAGTCCTTTATACAAAAGGCGGCCGCGGCCGGATTAATGGCCACCCCCGAGGTCAAGACACTGTCTTCAGCCCAGGCCGAGAAGGTTCGGTCCGGGGTGATGCCGGTAACGGCGGCGCAATGTGCGGCAAAGTCATCGAGTGCGCCACAGCGTTGGTCAAAACTCAGCTGTGGGTTGAGCAGCGTGTCGGCCAGTGCCGCCAAGTTGAACTGCGTGTTGTTCACGCTTAGCCGCATGCGACGCTGCGCCACAGAATATAGGGCCCACCGACGCCGGCATCGACCAACTCCTTATGGTATTTACCGCAGCCGCCCAATTGGGTTGGCGGTACGCGACCCGGATGCTGCACATCGGTCTTGGCCTGAATGTTGTCGAGCATATCGAACACCGAATCGGTCAGTTCGATATGGCCACCGGATGGGCCAATCAGCAACTTGCCGGTTAATTTTCCGGCG
>JBLHFL010000200.1:0-4172 GCA_047618105.1 Granulosicoccus sp. | reverse complement strand
CTCGGCCGATATTGGCCGAACGAAGTTGGGCATTGTGTTTTTGCATGCTCACCATCTGAGTTCTCCTGGATAACGCGAATTATTTTCGCAGTCTGTTTGTTGGCCGACGGATGTCGACATTTATAGGCTAACAGGCTGTTGCATAAAATCAACCACTGCGTTTCAGTTTTTGCATGTTTTTCCATATTGCTTTTGGTTTGTCCACATTGGCTTCTGCATTATGAAAAGCTAACATTTATTCCGGCCGCGCTCGGTCTCTGTTCAGTGTTGCGGTTCGGCCTGCCATAGCCGGTGCACTGAGCGCTTAAAAGCCCGGGTGTGATACACTGCCCGCAACGTTCAGGATGCCTATTCCATGCTCTATACCTACCCGTCGAACCGGCTTGAAAACCTGGTCAGCGCGCTCGATACCTTGCTGCAATCCTCCACCGCGCCGGTGCTGGCCGCCGATGTCATTTTGGTGCAACACCCGGGTATGCAGCATTGGTTGAGTATGGAGCTGGCCAAGTTACCGAGCCGGCAAATCTGCATGAACGCCGTTTATCCGTTGCCGGTGCGCTATTTCTGGGATCTGATTCGGCTTATATTGGGGCCGGAGCGCATCCCGGAGCGGTCGGTGTACAGTCGGGAGATTTTGGCTTGGCGTATCTACGCCCTATTGCAAACCCCTGCGCTGGCTGACGATCCGCTGATGGCCGAACCGACCCAATATTGGCAAGACCAACCTGCAACCCTGCGTGACAGCCGTCGCTTTCAACTGAGCGAACAGCTGGCCGATCTCTATGAACAGTATCTGATGTTTCGGCCCGAGTGGATTGAGCAGTGGCAGACCGGTGCTACGCCCCATTGGCAGGCTAAGCTGTGGCAAGCGCTGGTCGCGCAAAACGCCGACCATCCACTGGCGTTAATGCGAGCCGCCTTGGGGTCTATCGACCAGCCAGCGGCCAAATTGCCCGGCACCTTTTATATTTTTGGTATCAACGCCCTGGCACCGATCTGGCTCGACTTTCTCAGCCAAATTGCCAGTCGAGCGGACGTCGATATTCATCTGCTTTATCTCAATCCCAGTGTCGAGTATTGGGATGAACTGCGCTCGGAAAAACAACTCAGTAAGGAACTGGTGCGGGCCTCGCAAACCCGGGCCAACTGGGTCCTAGAACAGCAGGACGCGCAACGCACCAGCCTGCCCGATGTCGGTAACCCCTTACTCGCCAGCTTGGGCCACCAGGGCCAGACCTTTGTGCGTCTGCTGTCCGATAAGGCGCACTATGACTTACAGGTGTTTTCGCCGGTTGGACGCCAATCTTTTCTCGGCCAATTGCAGGATGACATCTTACAGCTCAAGGATGCTCGGCCGACCCCGCCAGCACTGCCCGAGCCACCCGCCGATGAGAGCATCTGCATCACCTCGGCGCACAGCCCCTTTCGCGAGGTGCAAGCCCTGCACGATTGGTTGCTGCATCAGTTCAATCAGGACCCAAGCCTGACTCCGAAGGATGTGGTGGTGATGTGTCCCAATGTCGAGGACTATGCGCCCTTTGTGCAGGCGGTCTTTGCGCGCAGCTTCGCCAACATTCAAGACAGCGTGCCGCCCCTGCCGTGCTCCATTGCCGACCGTAATCTAAAAGATGCCGATCCTACGGTCGCGGCCTTTCTCGAGCTGCTCACCCTGCCCGATGCCCGCTTCGAGGTGAATCAAATCTTGGCCTGGTTACGGGTGCCGGCCATTGCCGCCAAATTTTCGCTTTCGGCCAATGATATTCAAACCATCAGCCAGTGGTTGGAGCACGCCAATATTCATTGGGGCTTGAACAGCCAGCACAAGCAACAGTGGGTATCAGGCGAAGTAAGTGACCACTTTACTTGGCAGCAAGGGCTAGACCGGCTGTTACTTGGCTTTGCCTACAGCGATCAGAGCCTTTACCTGAACGATCAGGTTCTGCTGCCCGATGTCGAAGGCAGTGCCGGTCTGTTACTCGGTAAGCTCACCCAGATTATCGGCCAGCTGCGCGATGTACGTTCCCATTTAGTGGCCGCCCGCACGCCATCTCAATGGCAGGCCTATCTGATCGAGCAGATCCAGATTGCCCTGCTGTCCAGCGACGCACTGTTTGAACGCAGTAACCAGGCCCTGCTTAAGGCGATCAATGATGTTACCGAATACGCCAATCAGGCCGGCCTACAGGCGGAAAAAATTCCGCTCACGGTGATGCGTGCGGTATTGGAGCAAGCCTTTGCCAGTCCGGAACAGACCGGCAGCCAATTTATGACCGGACAAATCACCGTCTGTTCGATGGTGCCGATGCGTTCGATTCCGTTTCGTATTGTCGCCATTCTTGGACTCAATGACGGTCAGTTTCCGCGTACCCGCCCGCCGCTCGGCTTCGATCTCATGGCCCAAGACCCGATTCGGCTCGGCGACCGATCGCGCCGGGGTGACGACCGCTATCTGTTTTTGGAAGCGCTGTTATCGGCACGCGATGCGCTCTATTTAAGTTATCAGGGTTACGACATTCATAAGAATGAAGAACGTCCGCCATCCTTGGTGCTCGATGAGTTGATCAACTATCTCAACCTGGGTTATGGCTTCGACCCCGCTCACGATTTACGCCGCATGGCCCTGCAGCCGTTTAGTCGAAAAAACTATCAGGGTGCCTTGCCTTCCTTCGATGCCCATTGGGCGAGCCTGCTCGATGCCCGCCCACTGGTTGACCAAGGCCACCAGGTGCCGCCCTTGGCGGAGCTAAAAAACCATTGGCGACTGGATGAGTGGATCCGATTTTTCACCCACCCAGCGCAGTACTTTGCTCAGCAACGGCTCGGTTTATATTTGCAGCAGGATCGCGACGAGGGCCTGGACGACAGCGAACCCTTTGATATGAGTTACCTCGACCGGTACAGCATTAAGGTTGAGTCGATACAACAGGCTATTCAAGCGCAAACGAGTCCGAGCGCCTCGGTCGACATCCTGACCTATCGCCGGGCCAATAGTGCCGTGCCGCTGCACGCCTTGGTGGGCGAGGAAATCGCTCAGTGGCAAGATCAGGCGGCCGATTTCAGCCGCCATTTGATCGCACTCGGCGCACAGACCCTAACGCTCAGCCATAGGGTACTCGAACTCAACAGCGCAACACCGGCACTTGAACTAACCGCCGACCTGCCGCTGACCGACTCGCATGGGTTGCTGTTTTGGCGCCCGGCTTCGATCAAGGGTAAGGATCTGATCAGCCTCTGGTTGCACCATCTGGTCGCCAACGCCGGCGGCGAGTCGTGCCACAGCCAGGCCATTTTTCACGGTACCAAGGAGAGCCTGGTCTTGCTCAGCTGTGCGCCGGTAGAGCAGGCGCAAGCGCAACTGAGCGCATTCTATGCCGTGCTCAAACAGGGTCTGGAGCAGCCGTTGTTTTTAAACGCCGATCTGGCGCTGGCCTGCCTGTTGGGCAAAGATGATGACAAGGCCTTTGCGTCGAATTGGCAAGACAGCTATAACCAGCGCGGCTACAGCTATGATTCCTATATCGCCCAGTTTTGGTCGGTGCGGCCAGACTACGACAGCACCCTGGCCGCCGTGCAAGACTGTTACGGTGCACTGATCGCCGGTATTAAAATCACCACCCTAAGCGAGGCCGAGCATGAATGAATTAGACAGCACCAGCCTGGTCTTGCGCGGCGCGCACCTGATAGAGGCCAGCGCCGGCACCGGCAAGACGCACAATATAGTGCGCATCTATTTGCGCCTGCTGTTGGAGCGCGAGCTGGGTGTCGAGCAGATTTTGGTGATGACCTTTACCAACGCCGCCACGGCCGAACTGCGCAATCGCCTAAGCCGCTTTTTACGCCAAACGGCGGAGCATTGGCAGACCGACAGCGATCCGGTGATCGTCGCATTGCGTGGCAAAATGTCTACCGAGCGCGCGCAACTCCTACTGAATCGTGCCCTGCTGCAATTGGATGAGGCGGCTATTTTTACCATTCACGGTTTCTGTAAACGCGCCCTGTCGCAGCAGGCTTTTTTCAGTGGCATGAGCTTCAATGCCAATTTAGAAGCCGACACCAGTTTGCTGACGCTGCAAGCCACCCAGGATTGGTATCGCGAACAGATGCAATTCGATACCTATGACATTCTGTATTCTGCTTGGAAAACGCCAGAAATATTTATCCAACATTGGCGA
>JBLHFL010000199.1:0-4236 GCA_047618105.1 Granulosicoccus sp. | reverse complement strand
CTCGAGAACCTCGCCGTGGTCTCCCTATACACACCCAAACGGCGCCGAGCAACCGTCACAGTCTCACTCTATAATGTCGGCACCGGTGACCTGACCATACAGCGCGCGCTCGAGTTTCGTTATAAAGAGTTTACGGCCCTACTGGCCCAACTGGAATACGAACTGCCGCTTATGCTCAAGCGTGAGTTTCGCGAGCTGGGGTCAGTGGTGAAGGTTAATAGCGATCAAATTTATTTTGATCTGGGCAAAAATGCCAACGTCGAGGTGGGTCAGATCTTCCGAGTCTTTCGGCGTGGCACCGAGATCAAAAGTGGTTCCGGTGAGAGTTATGGCTTTGTCGATGATCAAACCGGTATTGTCGAAATTGTTGAAGTGAGCGCGATCTATTCCATTGCCCAGATTCACCTCGGTCGCCCGTCGATCCGCAACGACGACTGGGTCGAACTGGCCGACCAAGATATCGAAACGCGGGGGCAGGTGCTGTCGAAGCTCGACAATAAGGTCGCCCTAAATATCGGTCGCAAGTCCGGCGTTGTGCCCGGCGCCTATTTTGCCGTGTACAAAGACATTAAGACGATCGATGCCGATGAGTCGTTCCGTGAAGTTATCGGTCGAATTCGCATCACAGAAGCTGAGAGCAACAGTGCACGGGGTGAAATAGCCCGCTCTGACCATTACAATCTGGCCAAGGCGCTGATCAATGAAAACGACTATATAGAAGAGATCAGCTTTCTGCACCGCAACCAACTGGTCTTGGGCCAAACTAACTACGGCGTGCTGGGCGAAACGGTATCCTTATGGAATGCCGGGATCAATATCGAGTCTGGGCTGAGTAGTGATTTGGCGTTTCGTCTGCGCGGCGCCTATGGTGCCAACTGGTACCTGAGCGTTGGTGCCAACTCAGCATTGAACCATTCGGAAAGCTTCCGTTACGGCATGGATCTACAGTACGGCTCAGATGGCTTTGGTACCTATCTCTATACCGATGCCAACATCCCGACAGCTCTGCAGAAGTATGTGCTCTTTGCCATCGAAGCCGGCTACTTGCTCAATTCCAATGCCACGGCCTCTTCTGGCCTCAGCGTCGGCCTGAGCATGAAGGTCGGGCTCGACAGCCTGTTCTAATACCAGGCCACCTCAAGGGCCGTGCCGACCGGCGCGCGCCCTAGCGTTACTCTTCGTCCGTTTCCTGATACAACTCATAGAGCGTTTTAAGCGCCAGCTGGGCTTTGCCGTTCAGGCTTTCGGGCGGGAAGTCGCCCTTCAGATCGGCATGACCCGGATCACAGTCGGTCAACAGGTGCAGCGCCTCATAGACATGTTTGACGGCATAGATGGTAAATTGACCGGCCGCTACGGCATCGATCACACTCTGCTGTAGCATCAGATGTTTTACGTTGTCCTGGGGCACGATCACGCCATGCTCACCGGTCAGGCCACGCAAACTACAAAGCTTAAAGAAGCCTTCGATTTTTTCGTTCACGCCACCAATGGCCTGTACTTCACCCAGCTGGTTCATCGACCCGGTGATCGCCAGATTCTGCCGCACGGGCAGACGGGTAATGGCCGACATCAGCGAGCAATACTCGGCCACGGTGGCGCTGTCGCCGTCGATATAGCCATAACTCTGTTCCATGGCTATATGGGATGACAGGGTCAAGGGAAAGGTACGGCCAAACTCATGGCCGAGGAAGCCACTCAGAATCATCACGCCCTTGCTGTGCAACGACTGACCCAACTCGACTTCCCGTTCGATATCGACCACGCCCTTGCCACCAACATGCACCGTCGCGGTAATACGTGCCGGCGAGCCGAAGTGACTCTCGCCGATTTCCATCACCGTTAGGCCGTTGACGCAGCCGACTCGCTCGCCGGTGGTGTCGATCAGGATGGTGCCCTCTTCGATCTCCATCAACATCTGATCGGCGATCCGGCCGTTGCGGTACTCGGCTGCGGCCAATGCCTCGGTGATATGGTGGGCATCAATCAGGCGATCTTCCTGATGGCGGCAAATAAAGTCAGCCTCGGCAAACACCTTGAACACCTTGACGACCTGGGCCGACAGACGGTGCTGGTGTTCGGCTTCACGCAGGCTAAACTCGATAAGCCGCACTAGGGCAGTCTTGGTTAGCGGGCGGAAGCCCTTTTCTTCACCGTAGTCCTTGATGCGCAAAATGAGATTGTCGATATTGTCGCGCGTGCGCGGAATAAAGCTGTCAAAGTCGACCGGAACGCGAAACAGCTCCATGAATTCTGGGTCCCACTCCTGCAGCTGATAATAGATATCACGCGGGCCGAGCAGGATTACCTTGATGTTTAACTTGATCGACTGCGGACTGAGGGTCACCGTCGGCATCAAGGTGGCATCAATAAAGGGCGATTCCATCTTCAGCTCTTTGGTTTTTAAGGCCAGTTTGAGTGCATCCCAAGCGAAGGGTTCCTGGAGCAGTTTTTCCGCGTCGAGGATCAGGTAGCCGCCATTGGCCTTGAGCAAACTGCCCGGGCGAATCAGCTGATAGTTGGTAATCGGCATACCCTGCTGGGTCGAATATTCAATTCGGCCAAACAGATTTTGATAGGTCGGCAACATTTCATAGACCACCGGCGCGCCGTTATTGATGTCATGATGCATCATCAAATTCGGCTTAAGCCAATGTTCCAACATTTGCCGACTTTCCTGTTCGGTGCGACTCTCAGCGGTCGCCTCATCGGCAAACAGATCGATAATCAAGGGTGGCAGATTACTTTTCACCGATCGGAAAAAGCGCAAGACCGATAGCAGGCTCTGGTTCTTAACTTCGAGGTCTTTGAGCAACGGCTTAATCGCCTGTTGCACCGTTTCCAGCGTCAGCTTCCGAAACGCTTCTGAACTCTTGCGCCGCCAAGTAGGCAGCTCCAGTACCTGTTCGTTGAGGTATTCTTCGATATCATTGATCCGATCCTGAAATTCGCTGCGCCGTTCTTCGGGCAACTGGGCGAATTCGGTGTCATCCAAGGCCTGGCCCTCGACGATCGGCAGCAGCAGCACCGAGCCGCCATCGGAGACCACGGCGACCTCCTTGTCGTTGGCAAAGCGCTCGACCACTTTCATCGCGGCGTCGTATTTCTGATTAAAATCGCGTTCGATCGCGGTGCGTTTGCGTTGGTAACTTGGGTTTTCGAAGGTAGCCGGAAAGGTATCGAGCAGGTCGTTTACGAACTGACTAATCTGCGCCTTCAATTCTTCGCCGCGCCCGGCGGGCAATTCCAACGCCTCGGGTTCGCGCGGCGTATCGAAGTTATTAATATAGGCCCATTCACTCGGCGCCGGCTGCGACTCCGCCAGTTCGCGCACATACTTGGACACCAGCGATTGTCGGCCGGTGCCGGCATCGCCCATAACATAGAGGTTGTAGCCGCTGCCGCGCATGGCAATGCCAAATTCGAGCGATTTTTTCGCCCGCGGCTGGCCAAGGAAGTTGGACACGCCTTCTAGATCGGACGTCGATTCGATATTGAGATGACTTAAGTCGATATGCGCACTTAGATCAGTAACGGCCAAACTTGGAACCTTTGGAAGCATAGTCGACAGAACCTTATAAACAATTGAACCCGATGTCTGATCGGGACCGATTTGACATTAAATAATTGCTGTACTGGCGCTTATCCGCCCGGTAAGACCCTTCGGATAGTTGCCAGCCAACGTGATTAGACTGAAAAGGGGTACGCGATAGGCTCGTGGTGCTGGTAACCCTCGATCGAGAAGTCGTCCAACGTGACCCAGGTTTCCAGGTCTTCGAGCGAGCGGATCGCTGGATTGATAATCAGCTTGGGCGACGCGAAGGGCGCTCGGTGCAGCTGAACGTCGCGCAGCAGCGGCAACTGGTCTTCATAAATGTGCGCATTAACTATCTTATGATAGGCCATTCCGGCTTTGTGGCCAGTGATTTGGGCCATAATGGCGAGAAAAAAGAACACCTGCACCTGATTAAAATTCAGACCGAGCGGCACATCACAGGAGCGCTGATAGCTGGTCAGGTGGAGGGTGTCGCCGAGCAAGGAGAAGGTGTGGCTGTGCATGCAGGGTCGCAAGCAGCCCAGGTCGAACTCGCCGGGATTATAGAAGCTGAGAATCTCGCCGCGGTCGTCGATACCCTGGCGCAGATCATCGACGATTTTGCGTAGCTGGTCCACCTGGCCACCCCCTGGGATGGCCCAGGCTCGACCCTGAACCCCATAGACCCGGCCCATATCGTC